>NZ_JBMVQZ010000016.1:0-77406 GCF_049537155.1 Limisphaera sp. 4302-co | reverse complement strand
ACCGGGGATGGCGCGGTTCACTTTTTCCGCGACAGCCGCCACCGGCCGGGTACCATGCACGGGCGACTTATGCGTGCACGCGACGAGATCCTGCAAGGGTTGACGGAACCGGGCATCATCGCCGTGGTTCGTGCCCGATCCCGTGAACAGGTGCTGCCTCTGACCGAAGCGCTTTTGACCGGCGGGGTCCGGGCGGTGGAGATCACACTGAGCACACCGGATGCCTGCCAGGCCATCGAAGAGGCCCGGCGCCGGTTCGGCAATGACGCGTTGATCGGTGCCGGCACGGTTTTGACAGCCGATCAGTGCCGGGCGGTTCTGGCCAGCGGAGCCGAGTTCGTGGTGACCCCGCTGGCCCGGCCGGATTTCGTCCCCATCATTTTCACTGCCGGGGCCGTCAGTGTGATAGGTGCCTTCACGCCCACCGAGGCCCAGTGGGCGCACGAGGCCGGCGCGGATTTCATCAAACTGTTTCCGGCCGAACTTCTGGGTCCCGGTTTCGTCCGGGCCGTTCGGGCACCCATGCCGCATCTGCGTTTCATCCCCACCGGCGGCGTCACGTTGGACAACCTGTCCGAATGGTTTACGGCTGGTTGCCCGGCGGTGGGGGTGGGCGCGGCCCTGGTTTCGAAGGAAATCCTGATCGCCAACGACTGGAACGAACTGAAACGCCGGGCGTCCGCCTACGCCGAGGCGGCGCGTGCGGCCCGTTCTGCCGCCCGAGGCTGAGCCTCTGCAGATGGCCAGACCGCCATGGAGGGTCCCACTCTGCGAGTCCGTCGCGCCACGGTGGATGACCTTCCGCAGCTGCGTGCCCTCTGGCAGGCTCAACTACCGGACGCCTCCGGACTGGAACGCCGCGTCACCGAGTTTCAGGTGGTCGAATCCCCCGAAGGCAGGGTCCTGGCCGCCGTGGCCCTGACCATGCATGAGGGCCACGGACTGATCCACAGCGAGGTGTTCGCCGACTTTGCCGATGCGGATCGTTACCGGGCCCTGCTCTGGGAACGGCTCGAACAAGTGGCGCGCAATCACGGGCTTTACCGTGTCTGGACCCGTGAGGAGGCGCCGTTCTGGGCCCGGTGCGGCCTGCAGCTGGCCGGGGAACCTCAACTCGACCGCCTGCCGGAGATCTGGCGTTCCCTCAAGGGCCGGTGGCTGACGCTGCAGCTGCGCGAACCTCCTCCGGAAGGCCTTTCCATCGAGAAGGAGTTCGAGCTTTACATGCAGGCCGAGCGACGGCGAACAGAAGCCCTTTTGGAGCGGGCGCGTTGGATCAAACGCATCGCCACCCTGGTGGCCATCATACTGGCCGGAATGGTGCTGATGGCCGTCTGGTACCTGCTCCAGCGCCGCACCGGTCTGGTTCCTCCCTGAACCGCCCCAGGTCCAACTCCTCGCCGCTCCGTCGTGTCCTCAGAGCCGCGCCAGAAAGCGCAGGGCGTCCTCCTTCATCGTCACGTTGTTGAACAGCACGTAGGCAGGGCCCGTGCCCAACCGGACCAGCAGATCGTCCAGCTCGTCATCGGTAAACCGGTGGGAATAGCCCGTGACCCCGTGCAGGCGATAGTAAGGGACCGCCCCCGCCAGACACGCTTGCCGGAACGGATCCACCGCGTGAGTGAGATTCAATTCCTCGCACAGTGAACGCACCAGTTCCGCCGGCCAGGCACCGCGCGGTTCCCATACGCAATCCAGGTCCGCCCGGTCCAGTCGCTCGAAAAACCGCCGCAACCTCCGCACGTTTTCCGCCGTGGGAGTGAAGCGCGGCGGGCACTGGAACAACACCCGCCGGGCGCCGAGGGCGTGCGCAATCTCGACAGTGCGGCGCCAGGCAGCCGCAACCACCGGCGTGTTCTGAAAATGACCGCAGGCGGCCAGCTCTTCCGGAGTCAGCTCCGTTCGCAACCGGCGGTAGGTGGGACTGTCCGCCGTGTGCGTGATGAGTTGCCACGCCTTCAGGGTGAATTCGAAATCGGCCGGCGCAGCCGCCCGCCAACGGCGCGCCGTCTCCACCCGGGGCGGCTCGTAGAAGGTCTGTTGGATCTCCACCAGACGGAACCTGCGGAAATAGTCTTCCTGTGGACCGGCAAAGCCGCAGCAACCCACCTTGAGCCGTGGCCCGGCCCTTGCCGTTTCGGTGCTTCGCTGCGCATCGGGGCTCATACGCAGACCTGAGCCGTTTCCCGTTGCCCGGGTACCCAGTCGGCCGGCCGCTACGGCCAACATGTTTGATCCGCCGCGGACCCGGGGAAAAGTCCCCATCCATCCCGGCGCCCGGTTGGCGGTGGCGGTGTCACCGGTTGAGTCCGCCCGCGATGGGGCGCGGAAGGATCAGCCTGCCGGGCCGGAGATCGGGCCGGTGGTCCCCGAGGCCGCGGGGGAAGGGCTCGTTTCCGCCGGAGTGGCAGCCGGGGAGGCTTGCGGTTGGCGGGGCCGCAGTTGCGGGAACAGGATGACGTCCCGGATGCTCTCCTGCCCCAGCAACATCATGCACAACCGGTCGATGCCCATCCCCATGCCGCCGGCCGGTGGCATGCCATGCTCCAGGGCCACCAGGAAATCCTCATCCAGTTTCTGGCGTTCCCCTCCGGCCTGTTGTTCCAGCCGTTCCCGCTGTTCGATCGGATCGTTCTGTTCCGTGTACGCCGGGGCGATTTCCTGCCCGTTGATGCACAGTTCGAACACCTCCACCGTGGTGGGGTCCTCCGGCGCCAGCTTGGCCAGGGGAATGAGTTCCTTGGGCAGATGGGTCACGAAGACGGGCTGGATCAGCGTGGGCTCGATCAGTTTCTCGAACACTGCCTGCGTTACTTCGAAATCCTCGTAATCCGGGCCGAGTTCGGCCCCCAGTCGTTCCGCGCGCGCGCGGCGTTCGGCCGGGGAGACATCGAACCAGTCCTGCCCGGCCCGTTCACGCACCAGGTCCTTGTACCGAACCCGGGGCCAGGGGGGCGTCAGGTCAATGGTTCGGACGACCTGTCCCTCGGCGTTGCGATGCTCGATCCGCAGGGTGCCCAACACCGTTTGCGCCACGTGCACGATCATGCTCTGGACCAGCTCCATCATCGTCTCGTAATCCCCGTAGGCCTGGTAGGCCTCGAGCATCGTGAACTCGGGATTGTGCCGGCGTGAGATGCCCTCGTTGCGGAAACAGCGGCCCAGCTCGAAAACGCGGTCGAACCCGCCCACCAACAACCGCTTCAGCGGCAGCTCCAGCGCAATGCGCAGATAGAACTCGCAGCCCAGCGCATTGTGCCACGTCTTGAACGGGCGCGCCGCCGCTCCGCCGGGAATGGACTGCAACACCGGCGTCTCGACTTCCACGAAGCCCCGGTCGTGCAGAAATTCCCGAATGGCCCGGATGATGCGGCTGCGTTTCAGAAACACCTCCTTCACCTCCGGGTTGGCGATCAGGTCCAGGTACCGCTGCCGGTATCGGATCTCGGTGTCCTCCAGTCCGTGCCACTTGGCCGGCGGCGGCCGGAGCGCCTTGGCCAGCAAGACGCATTCGGCGGCCCGCACCGAGATCTCCCCGGTCCGCGTGGTGAACAACGTCCCCCGCACGCCCACGATGTCGCCCAGATCCAGGTGCTTGACCCGCTCGTACGCCTCCTCGCCCAGGACGTTCTTCTGGGCGTAGATTTGGAGACGCCCGCTGCCGTCGCGCACGTCAAAAAAGAGGCTCTTGCCCATGTCCCGGTGTGCGGTGACGCGGCCCGCCACCGCCACCTCCAACCCTTCGGCGTAACCGGTCCGGGCCTGCTCACACGTGTGCGTGGGCGTGAACTTGTTGCGAAACGGATCCTGGCCGCGTGCCCGCAGGGCCGCCAGCTTGGCCTTTCGCTGCTCGATCAGCGCATGGGACTCGTCCATAACCGACCGGGATGAAACAACACCCGGCGCGCGAAACCAAGCATCGGCTGCGCCGGGCTTCCGGTTGGGAACCTCGCGCCGGCCCCGCCCTGCGCGCGGGACACCGGACCGCTGCCGCGTTGCAGCCGGCCCGTGCCCCACCTACATTGCTGCGTCATGAACGGCGAACTGCAGGGCTCGT
Organism: Limisphaera sp. 4302-co; assembly: GCF_049537155.1. Taxonomy (NCBI): domain Bacteria; kingdom Pseudomonadati; phylum Verrucomicrobiota; class Verrucomicrobiia; order Limisphaerales; family Limisphaeraceae; genus Limisphaera; species Limisphaera sp. 4302-co. Next base: position 73,349 of record NZ_JBMVQZ010000016.1, on the reverse strand, counting down.
TGCTGGAACTGATCCGGCGGACCTCGGCCGAAATGCCCGACGATGTCGTGCGCGCCATCATGGCGGCACTGGAGCAGGAGAAGAAGGGCACCATCGCCGAGTCGGCCATGAAAATCATCCAGGCCAACATCGAGCTGGCCCGACGCAAGTCCCAGCCCATCTGCCAGGACACGGGCAGCATCCTTTTCTACGTGGATTGCCCCGTCGGTTTCGACCAGATCGCCTTCGAAGAGACCGCCCGGGAGGCCGTCAAGGAGGCCACACGCAGGGGTTACCTGCGTCAGAACTCCGTGGATTCACTCACCGGCAAAAACGACGGCACCAATGTGGGGCCCGGCTCGCCCACGATCCATTTCCACCAACACCGTTCGCCGGAGATCTGCGTTCGCCTGATCCTGAAGGGCGGCGGATGCGAAAACGTCGGCGCCCAGTATTCCCTGCCCGATGAACGGTTGCAGGCCAACCGCGACCTGGCGGGCTGTCGCAAGGCCATCCTGGACGCCGTGTTGCAGGCCCAGGGCAGGGGCTGCGGCCCCGGTGTGCTGGGCGTGTGCATCGGGGGCGACCGCGCCACCGGCTACGAGTTCAGCAAACAACAACTGCTCCGGCGCCTGGACGATCGAAATCCCAACCCGGTTTTGGACCAGCTCGAACAGGACATCCTCCGCACGGCCAACGAACTGGGCATCGGCCCCATGGGATTCGGCGGGCGCACCACCCTGCTGGGGGTCAAGATCTGTGCCGTCAACCGGCTGCCCGCTTCGTTCTTCGTCAGCATCAGTTACATGTGCTGGGCCTACCGCCGGCAGGGCGTGAAACTCGATGCCCAGGGCCGGATCGTGGAGTGGTTGTACTGAGCAAGGGACGGGTCGGCACCCGGAAACCGCGCCTTTCAGCCCGCACCTGCTCGGGTTCCCCCGTGCTCAAGATTCCGGGGCTCAGCTTTTCGATCCGCCGCTGCCGGCAGGGCCCCGAGGACCCGGCCCCGGCCCGGGTACCCAGTGCGCATACCGCGCCACCGCCTGCCAGCGCGAACGCACGTGCAGCTTCTCATAAATCCGGCGGATGTAGGTGTTTACCGTGGGCAGGCTGATGTTCAGCGTGTCCGCGATCTCCTTGTACAGGTAGCCGCGCGCCAAAAGGTCCAGCACCTCCCGCTCGCGCGGCGACAGCTCCGCCGTCTCCGGGGATTCGCCCGAGGCTGCCGTTGCTCCGCCGGGTTTTTGCTGAAAAGACTGCACCACCTTGCGTGCGATGTTGCTGGTCATGGGCGAGCCGCCGGCGTGCACCTGTCGCACCGCGGCCAAAAGTTCCTGGCGCGTCGTCTGTTTGAGCAGATAACCCGTGGCGCCTGCCTTCAGGGCGTCGAAAATGTGGTCCGCATCCTCATAAACGGTGAGCATCACGAACTGGGCCTCCGGAAGCTGCGCTTTCAACCGCCGGACGCACTCGATCCCGTTGAGCCCCGGCAGGTTGATGTCCACCAAAACCACGTCCGGCTTCACACCCGGCAACTCCCGCAAAGCGCTCTCGGCCGAGTCGTACTCGCCCACGCAACGGAAACCATCGGCCCGACGCAACCACTGCGCCAGGATCTCCCGCGCCGGTGCGTCGTCCTCGATGATGGCCACGCCGATGCTCACCCTGCCCACGCAGCGTAGTCTACGGCCGGGCTTGCCGGGTGTCATGATTTCACACGACAGGCACCGTCACTTTCGAGCCACAACCGCCTCGCCTCCGCGACCGTCCACGATACGGTTGGGGATCCGGCGTCCCCACCGGCCGGGCATCCTGCCCGGTCGTCCGGCTTCTTCCGATCGCGAGCCTCGTGCCTGTGCCGACTTCCCACCGGCACCCATGAAGCGCGCAGACCGCGGACCGGCGTCCGTCTCGGACGCTCCCGCGCACCCCACCACACGGAGGACGGCCTGCCCCGCGTTTCGGGCCTCGGGCGGCGCGCCTTCCGCCGGCAGCCGGCAGATTGAACCCGGGCCCCGTCTCCGGACGGCGCCATCCTACCCTCGTTCGAACGGCCGGGGTGCGTGGTTTGCCCTCGCGGCCGGTGAGTATCCGCTTCCGGCACGGGCTCGGCCTGCCGGCCCGTCGAGGACACCTTGTCGGAGCGCCCCCGGCGGATCCCGATGGGCCCGCGGTTTGCGGAGAGACGAGCGGGCAGGGGCGGACCCACGCCATTCAGCTCGCGCCGGCTGCGGGGCAGATGGGCCGATCGCGGCGCTCTCAAGGGCACTTCGCCACCGCCGGGTTTTCGGCTGACTCAGCGGCCCACGCCGGTGTGCTTGCGACACCGCCGGCCGCGTGCCGACTCGGCAGGTCTTCAATGGTGCGGAGTTCGAATGACCGGTCGGGGCGCGGTCTCTGGAAACGCCGCAAAGCGGGTTTGCCCAAGACCATCATGGCGCACGTGGGCCGGGACGGAAAACGGGATGGGCACCGGAAGGCCTGCCTTTTGCACGAAGGGATTCGCAGCAGACCCACATCCGGCCCGGCTCCGCTTCGCGCGCGTCCGAGGTTTTGTGTTGACGCTGCCCAGGCTTTTTTTTAATCGAACGCGACCGTTTGAAGACTTGGCAACCAAAGGCGCCAGGGATTATGGTGGGGCACTGAACGAAACACGGCCCGATGGCAAGCGCACGCTCATTCTTGGCGGTGGATTTCGGGGCGGGCACCCTGAAGCTGGCGGAATTCGAGCCCAGCGAGTCCGGGGGGCTGCGGCTGAAACAATACGGGTTCCGCCCGCTGGGCCTGCAGGGGTCGCAGGAATCCGTGCGCGAACAGGTCTGTCTCAAAGCCCTCCAAGAGCTGCTTGCCGAAAAACAGATCAAGGCCAGGGACCTGAACATTTGTGCCCCCGGCTTTCACGTCTTCTCCAAGTTCGTCAAGCTGCCGCCGGTCGACACAGGCAAGGTCTCCCAGATCATCCAGTACGAGGCCCAGCAAAACGTCCCTTTCCCCCTGCAGGAGGTGGTGTGGGATTATCAGATCCTGGGCACCACGCCCGCCGGCGAGCTGGAAGTCCTGCTGGTCGCCATCAAGTCTGAGATCGTCGAGGGTTTGTTTCGCCTGGCGGAGACGGCCGGGCTGAACCTGTTGCTGACGGACGTCGCGCCTGCGGCCCTTTGCAACGCCTTCCGTTACAACTACGGCGATGTCGAGGAGTGCTCGATGCTCCTCGATATCGGGGCCAAGACCAGCAACATCCTCTTCTTCGAAAAGGGCAAGGTCTTCGCCCGGAGCATCAACCTCGGCGCCAACGCCATCACCCAGGATTTTGCCCAGGAAGCCAAGCTGCGCTGGGAACAGGCCGAAAAGATCAAGATCGCCGAAGGTTTCGTCAGCTTGGGCGGCGCTTACGAGGAGCCGGAAAATCCGCATCAGGCGGCCATTGCCAAGATCGCGCGCCAGTTCATGACCCGGCTCCACATCCAGGTCAACCAGACCATCCAGTTTTACCGGGGCCAGCAGGGAGGTTCGGCCCCGCAACGACTCTACCTGGCCGGCGGGGCCTCCATCATGCCGTACACGGCCCAGTTCTTCGCCGAGAAACTCAATGTGCCGGTGGAATACTTCAACCCGCTGCGCTCGGTGGAGATCGATCCGTCCATCAATCTGGAGGAACTGGCCAAGGTGGCGCATGCGATGGGCGAGCTGGTGGGCTTGGGGCTGCGCAACGTGGCGCAATGCCCGGTCGAGCTCAATCTCATGCCGCCCAGCACGTTGCGCTGGCAGAGCTTCAACCAGAAAAAGCCCTACTTCATCGCTTCGGTCTACAGCCTCGTGGTCATCGTGGCGGCGGTGGGCTTCCTCTTCTCCCGGCTGGCGCGGGTCATGGAGGAGGACCTCAAGACCGTCAGCAACGACGTCCAGCCGTTGCAGGTGCGCGAGCAGCAGTTCAAACGCGCCTACGCCGAGCTGCGTCGCCTCCAGGACCACGCCCAACAACTGACCTCCTGGATGGAACAGCGGTATTACTGGGCCGACCTCATGATGGAACTGCGCCGCGTTTTCATTCAGGTCGAGGACGCCACCAAGAACCGCCTCGGGGCCGACGCGGGTGTGTGGGTGGAAAGGTTCATCACGGCCAACCTCGGCGCCCGGCAGTCGAGCTGGACGGAGCTGGGGCCGGACGCCCAGCCCGGCGTGGGACAACCCCAACCCCAACAGCAGCCGGGTTGGGACCCGCAAATCTTGGAGATCTACCGCAAACGCTACGGTATCCAGTACCCCGGCGGCCCGGCGGTGTCTCCGGGCGGAGCCAACCCCGAGGCGGCTCCCAACCCGGCCGAACCTGAAAACCCCGAGTTTATCGCCAGTACACCGGGCGTGCCGGGTATGCCCGGCGCCTCCTCCACCCAGGCCGGGGACACCAACGAGATTTCCACCGTCACCCTGCACTGTCGGGCCGTGGACCTCAGCCGGGTCTCGCCTTCGGCCAATACCGAGCTGGCCATCGCCGTGCTGCGGGAGCTGCAGCAAAGCCCGATGGTGAACGCCGAGGGTACCCAGTTCGAAGGGACCATCCAACCGGACGAACAGACCGGCACCTACACCTTCGGGATCAGCCTGAAACTGAAGAAGCCGATTCGCATCTACTGAGCCGCGCCATGAACCGAGACCTCCAGCCGTTGGATTGCCCGCCGAAGCCGGTGCCCTCTGCCGCGCAGCCGTCACCCGCCCGGTAGCCCCGAAGCACCATGGATTGGGTCAAACGCAATCTCCTGTTCGTCATCAACAGTGCGGTGGCCCTCGTGCTGCTGGGGCTGGCGGTCTTCTACCTCTGGTCGAGCCTGAACAAGAAGAACGAAGTGTTCGAGCGGCTGACCGCTCAGTACGCCGAACTGAACCGGCTCTACAATCTCGATCCCAACCCTGGTAACGAGCGGGTCAACAACATTCAGGCCGCGCGCCAGCAACAGGCCGAACTCCGCAAGTACCTCCAGCGCGCTTCCCGCTATTTTGTGGCCCCTCCGCCCATCCCACAGGTCAGCGGCACCAACCGCGTCACGGCCGAACTGTTCACACCGGAACTGTGGCGCACCCTGGACCAGTTGCGGCGCTCCGCGGAGGCCACCGGCGTGCAACTGCCTCCGGACTACAGCTTCTCGTTCGAAGCCCAGAAGAACCTGATGCGCTTTGCCCCGGGCAGCCTCGACCGGCTGGCCGTCCAGCTGGGCGAAGTCAAAGCCATCTGCGAAATCCTGTTCGCCGCCAAGATCAACAGCCTGGACAACCTGCGCCGGGAACGGGTTTCCACCGACGACTACAAAGGCCCCCCCACCGATTACCTCGACGAAAAATCTGCCACCAACGAACTCGCCATCCTGACCCCCTACCAGGTGACCTTCCGATGCTTCAGCCCCGAGCTGGCCGCCGTGCTCAACGGATTCCACAGTTCGCCGTATTGCATCCTGGTCAAGGCCGTGGACGTGGAACCTGCCACTTTGGAAACACTCCCCGGCCAGATGGAACCCGGCCTCCAAGATTACTACCAGCGCCGGTATGGCCTGCCGCCCGGAGGGGGGCTGCCGGAGGCCGAACTGCCCGTCACACCGGCGTTCCCGCGTTACGCGCCACCTCCGGAACCGGCAAATCCGGCCGCCGTTTACGCCCAACGTTACGGCATCCGACCCGGCGGCGGTGCGGCCATCAACCGGTACGCCCCCGAGCCGGGCCTCGGCCAGCCCGGACGAGGCGGCATCCCCTACCGGCCTCTCACCCCGGCACAACCCGGCGTCCAACCCGGTTACACGCCGCCGGCCTATCCCACCCCCGGATACACGGTGCCCGGATACCCCACTCCCGGCGTGCCCGGCACCTACGGCGTGCCCGGCACCACCCAGCGCGGCGGCCTCCAGACTTTGATGGACGAGAAACCCCTGCGCGTGACGTTGCTGCTTCACGTGGTGAAGTTGTTGCCCGAGGAGACCCGACGCTGATGGACTGGCTCAAGAAACATTACGAAAAGCTCATCCTGGCCGTCGTCCTGGTGGTGGCCGCCATCGCCGTGGCCGCCGTTCCCGTGCTCATTTCCCAGACACGCGCCCAACTGGAGGAACAACGCAACAACATCGTCCGCAGGCCCATTCGCCCCCTCCCGCCGCTGGACCTCACCCCCATGGAAACCGTCGTCCAACGGCTGGACACACCCCTTCACGCGGATTTCGGCCGACCTCATTACCTCTTCAATCCGGTGCAATGGCAGCGCGCTGCTGACGGGCGCCTGATCAAGCTCGCCAGGGGCACCGAGATCGGACCGGAAGCCGCGGTGGTCACAGAGATTCGACCGCTCCATCTGATCCTCACCTTCGACTCCATCGGACCCGTTCTCGACGGACAGCCTTCCGGCTACCTGATCGGAGTCGAAAACGAGGCCGCCGCCCGCCCCGCCGACCGGCGCAAACGTCAGACGTTCGTCCGCCTCAACGAAAAAAAGGAGGACCTGTTCACCCTGCGCGAGGTTCAGGGTCCGCCCGCCGATCCCGAGGCGCTGATCCTGGAGCTTGGCGACACCGGCGAACGCGTCACGTTGACCCGCGAAAAACCGTTTCGGCGTGTCGAAGGTTACCTCGCAGACGTCCGGTACGATCCGGAAAAGCGCACCTTCAACAACCTGCGCGTGGGCGATCGCATGACTTTGGCCGGTGAGGAGTACATTGTCGTTGCCATCACCCAAAACGAGGTGGTAGTCTCCCACCGCCTGACGGGCAAGAAGTACACCATCAGGATGCGATCCGAAGGATGATTTCCGCCAAACACCGTCGGTCAGGGGGGCCGACTTTTTTAGGCAAGCCAGTTATGACCAACGTCCACAAGTCCCGATTGTGTTTCGTGATCCTGGTCGCGAGCCTGGCCGGAGCCGTTGCACAACCTGCGTCGGAAGCCGCCAGCGTGGCTGCTCAGGAAGCCGTCTATCGTCAGGCCAACACCGTCCTGCTCCGCCAGAAACTGCAGCAGGCCGCCGATGCCGAGGGCCGCGGTGACCTGGCCGGCGCCGCCAGGTTGTACGAGGACGCCTGGAGCCTCGTGCAACGCATCGGCTCCGGGATCCCCGGGGAGACCGAGCAGACCGTCCAAGGTTTGACCCGTGTCCGTCTCACCCTGGCCCGCGAGGCACGCAAACGCGGCGACCTCAAGGAAGCGGACGTCCAGCTCACCCGGGTGCTGAAAGTCAACCCCAACGACTCTGAAGCCCTCCGCCTCAAACAGGAGAACGACGCCGCCCTGGCCGCGCAATATCCGCGCACCCCGCACGAGGAAGTCCTGCAGCGCGTGCCCGAGGTCCGAAAGGAGCGCGAGGAAGCAGCCAAACTCGTCCGCGACGGTGTCCTGCTGTGGGAACTCGGCAAACTGGACGAAGCCGAAGCCAAGCTCGACCAGGCCCTGCGTCTGGATCCCGACAATCGTGCGGCCCCCTATTACCTCGATCTGGTCAAGGATGCCCGTTACCGCCGCGCCGGCCGACAGCGCGAGGCGCAGGCCAAGACCGCCCTCGTGGAGGTCGAGCAGGCATGGGAAACCGCCGCCACGCGCGAAAAGCTGCCCGTGCCCAATCCGTATGCCCGCACCAACCTTGTCCACGTCGGCCGCGGACGCCAGCTCATCATCAGCAAACTCGACCGCATCCGTCTGGAGAGTGTCTCGTATGATGGCCTTCCGCTGGAAGAGGTGGTGCGTCACCTCTACGAGGAGGCCAAACGGCGCGATCCCGACAAAAAAGGCATCAACTTCATCATCAACCCGAATCCCGAGCAGAGTTCCACATCCGCTTTCTTGCCCCCCCAAACGTTCGGACAGCCGCAAATGATCGATCCCACGACCGGCCTGCCCATGCCGGCGGCCGCACCTTCGGCCCCCGAACAAGTAGACGTCGGCCAGATCTCCATCCGTTTGGTGCCGCCGCTCACCGATGTCCGCTTGGCCGATGTCTTGGACGCCATCGTGCGGGTGGCCGAGCGCCCCATCAAGTACTCCATCGAGGAATACGCCGTCGTTTTTTCCCTGCGCGGTGCGGAGCCCTTGCGGCTTGAAACACGCGTCTTCAAGGTGGACCCCAACACCTTCTATCAGGGCCTTGAGTCCGTCGAGGGGACCCAGTTCGGTGCCTTTGCCACTTCCACCGGTGGTGGTGGCGGTGGCGCCTTTGGCGGCGGCGGCTTCGGTGGTGGGTTCGGCGGCGGCTTCGGCGGCGGCGGCGGCGGCATGACGCTCGGTACCATCGTTCCCCGTGTCAACGTCGCCGGCGGCGTCAGCTTCGGCGGCGGATTCGGAGGTGGGTTCGGCGGTGGCGGAGTCGGCGGTGCCGGTGGCGTGGGCGGAGGTGGACTGCGCTTCATCACCCGTACAAACTCCACAGCCGACGTCAGTGCCGCTGTCCGGGATTACTTCCTCACACTCGGTGTGGACCTCAACCCGCCCAAGGCTGTCTTCTGGAACGACCGCGCCGGTCGGCTCATCGTCCGCGCCACACCCGAGGACCTCGACATCATCCAGGCCGCCATCCAGGTCCTCAACGAGGCCCCGCCCCAGGTCAACATCCGCACCAAGTTCATTGATATCTCCCAGGAGGACGCCCGCGCACTGGGGTTCGACTGGTACCTGGGCAACTGGCTGATGGGCGGCGGCCGGATTGGCCTCCAGGGCGGTACGGCCCCGTCGTATGCCGGCACGCCCACCGCGGCCAATCCCGCAGGTACCTTCCCTGGTGTGTTCATCCCCGGAGGATTGGCCGGACAGGCGGGCGCGAATCAGGGACAGGTCGGCGGCGGCCAGACCGGCGTGGGGCCCGGCCAGGGCGGGCAGGCCGCCATCACCGACATCAACACCCTCATCCTGCCAGCCGCATCCGATTCCCGTGTAACGACCGGTCTCCGCAACGAGTTGAACGCACCGTCGGTCTTTACGCTGACGGGTATCCTCACCGACCCCCAGTTCCGGCTGGCCATTCAGGCGCTGGAACAACGTAAAGGGGTGGAACTGTTGACCGCGCCCGAGGTGACCACCTTGAGCGGACGTCAGGCCCAGGTCAACTTGGTGGACATCAAATCCGTCGTGGTCGGCCTGAGCACCGGCCAGACTGCGGCCGGCGGCGCCGGCGGCGTGACGGGCGTGGGTGGCGCCGGGGTGGTGGGTGCCCAGATCGGCTACGACATCGCCTCGCTGCCGTTCGGTCCGACGTTGGACGTGCTGCCGGTCGTCTCGGCGGACGGGTACACCATCCAGCTCACCATCCTCCCCACGGTCACCGAGTTCATCGGGTACGATACGGAGACCGCCCGCCAGTTCGTGCCCCAGGTCCAGTCGGTGGGCGCGGGCGCCATCGGTGTACCGCTGACCGCCCAACTGCCCCTCCCGATCTTCCGTGTCCGCCAGGTCACCACCACGGCCATCGTGTGGGACGGCCAGACGGTCGTCCTGGGCGGTTTGCTCAGCGAGAATGTGTCCAAGGTGCGCGACAAGGTCCCCGTCTTGGGTGACCTGCCCCTGCTGGGCCGGTTTTTCCGCAGCGAATCCGACCAGAAACAGAAGAAGAATCTCCTCATCTTCGTCACACCCCGGATCATCGATCCGGCGGGCAATCCGCTGCACTCCGAGGACGAGATGCCGTTTGCCCAAACGACCATTCCGGCGCAGCCGACCTCGGCTCAGCCGTGATCCCGGGGTTTGACGACAGGGAGGCCAGAGGCAGGCTCGGCCGCCGGCCCGACACCGGCGCCCCGAACCTGGCCGAACTAGGATTGCGTGTGACGGATGTGCAAACAACACGGGCCGCGCGGCCGCGGCTGCTGCTGGTGGACGGGCATGCCTACGCGTACCGTGCCTGGCACGCCATCCGGGACTTGCGCGCCCCGGACGGTCGCCCCACCAACGCCATCTACGGCTTCATCCAGACCTTCGAAAAACTTTGTCAAACTCTGCAGCCCTCCCATGTGGCCGTGATCTGGGACGGCGGCCTGGCCCCCGAAAGGCTCGAAGCCCTCCCGGAATACAAGGCCCAGCGTCCCGAGATGCCCGACGGACTCCGCGCCCAACTCGATCCCATCGTCGAATGGCTGCGTGCCCGCGGTATCGCCACCGGCTGCCGCCCCGGCGTCGAGGCCGACGACTGGATCGCTTCGCTTGCTGTTTGGGGCCGGGATCGGGATTGGGATGTCATAATTGCCAGTTCCGACAAGGATTTCATGCAGCTCGTCGGCCCGGATATCGGCCTGATCCAACCCCACGACCCCAGCGGGCGCATCTGGACCGAACAGGATGTACGCGAAAAAACCGGGGTGGAACCAGCGCAGATCGTCGATTGGTTGAGTCTGGTAGGTGACGCCTCCGACAACATCCCCGGCGTGCCGGGTGTCGGGCCCAAGACCGCTGCCCAACTGCTCAAACGATTCGGCTCGGTCCCGTCGTTGCTGGCACGCTTGTCGGAGGTCGAACCCGAACGCATCCGCCACGCGCTGGAATCGTCGGCCGATCTCATCCGCCGGAACCGGGAGCTCATCCAGTTGCGCGCCGATCTCGATCCGGGTTTTCAACCCGACGAACTGGCCGTTCACGCGCCGGACGTGGAGCGCCTGAAGACCCTCTACCGGGAGTGGGGGTTCCGCACCCTACTGGCCCGGCTGGAGAACGCCGGCCGCGGAACGCCGCCGGCACAGGCGGATCTGTTTGCCTGTGCCCACGCGCCGGCAGGAGAGGCCGCGGCAGGGGAAAAGTTGGACAATGCAGCACGCCACTGTTAAAGAAGACTGGTTGAAACGAGGCTCGTTATGGCTGCTCGGATAACCCAACGGCACCACGTCTCAAGCCTGCTGGGGATCGTGTTGTTCCCGCTGTGGGTGACCGCCCAAAGCGACATCACCTTCCAGGGCGGCGAGTACGCTTTGACCGAACCCCTGCCGGGCGATCAGGTCCACCCGGCCTTGGCTGTCGGCCCCCAGGGCGGTTACGTCGTCTGGGAAGATGAATTCACCGACGGGCACGGCCAGGGCATCGCGGCCCGGCGCCTCGACGGGAGCTCCACCGGTACGCTCAGCCCCTTCCGCGTGAACGTGACGGGTGAAGGCGACCAGCTCCTGCCGGCAGTGACGGCCTTGAACAATGGCGGCGCCGTCTTCGCATGGTTGACCGGGCCCGCCAACCGGCGCCAGGTGGCGGCGCGTTTCCTGGGAACGGATGGACTCTGGCTCACCGGCGAGCTCATCATCAGCGCAACCACGAACAGCAGCAAACAAAACCCCGCCGTGGCCCGGCTCGCCGATGATTCGGTGCTGTTTGTCTGGGGCAGTTGGAATCAGGAAGCCGGTGCCAACCCCCTGCAGGGTGTGTTTGCACGCCGATTCAGCTCAAACGGGCAACCGCTGGGTGGGGAATTCCAGGTCAACCTCACCACGCCGTACAACCAGCGCACGCCATCCGTCGCCGGCCTCACGGACGGGCGGTTCGTCGTGGTGTGGGTGAGTGAACAGCAGCGGTTCGAAAACAGTGTGGACGTGTACGCCCGGCTTTTCCGACCCGACGGCACGCCCCTCTCCGGCGAGATCCTGGTCAACGTGGACACCAACGTTTGCGCCAACCCGCAGGTTGCTGCGTTGCCGGGGGGCGGCTTTGTCGTCGTGTGGGGACAAAAGGACACTGTCGTTCGCGAGAACAGTTGGGATATCTGGGCCCGGGCCTTCGATGCCAACGGCAATGGCGGGGCCGTGCGCCGGCTCAACACCCACACTTACGGCGACCAGTTTGCACCCCGGGTGGCCGTTTCCGGCGCGAGCGTCCTGGTGGTCTGGACCAGCCTCGAGCAGGACGGCTCGCGCGAGGGCGTCTTTGGTCGGGTGCTGGATCTCAGTGGTCTTCCCATCGGAGCTGAACTGCCCGTCAACACCACCACCGTCAGCCAGCAGTTTCATCCGGCCGTTGCCGGCGACGGGGCCGGGCGCTTCCTGGTGGTGTGGAGCAGTTTTACCGGCATTGATCACGGATTCGATCTGCGGGCCCAGCGGCTGGCCTCCGCCGGTCAGCCCTTGCAGCCGCTCGACCCGCCCGTGGTCAGCGTGCTGAGCTCCAACGCCCTCTCCGTCAGTTGGCCCTCGGTGGACGGATTGCCCGTGGCGGCTTATGAACTGTACATGAACGACGCTCAACCGCCCCAGGCCACCCTCGTCACCACCCGCAACGTCGTCACCGTGTCCAACCTGTTGCACAGCACGTCCTACTCCTTCCGGGTGACCTACGTCCTGACCAACGGCCAGCGGGCGCCGCTCTCCGACCCGGCCACCGGCACCACCTACGGCGTGTGGGTCTACGGCGGCATCCCGTCCGAGTGGATGGCCGGGTACTTTGGCCCCGACATGGGCGCCTGGCCGCGGCCCCAGGACGACAGCGACGGCGACGGTGCCACCAATCTCGAGGAGTTCCTGGCGGGCACCGATCCCTCCAACCCCAACAGCGTGCTCCGCGTCAGCCTGATTTCCACACCATCCGGACGCTACCTGGAATGGAACGCGCAACCCGGATTCGTTTACCAGGTGCAGGCCTCCGGCGGACTCTCCGGTTGGACCAATGTGGGTGAACCCAGATTCGCCCGCGGGACGCGTGAGAGCTTGCGGGTGGCCGGAGGCGAGGCGGCCTTTTATCGGGTGATTCGACTGCGCTGAACCAAACTATGTGGCGCTTTTGCAAACGACTGGTGGGAACGGTCCTGGTACTCGGCTGGGCGGCGGGCGCACACGCCTTCAGCCTCCTCGGCCCCGTCAACGAGGCCTGGCAGGTCCCGAACATCGGATACAACCTCGCCAACAACGCGGACATCGGCGCCCCCAAAAACCTCGGGGAAGAGTACCGCTGGAACCTGCCGGTGGTTTACTACGCCTTCGATGCCTCGTTCCTAGATTACTTCGGATCCAACGGCGTGGCCGCGGTGGAACAGGCCATCGCCGTCTTCAACAGCCTCAGCAATGTCTCCAGTTACAGCCAGGATTTGTCGGAGTTCCCGTTGGAAGTCAGTCGCGTGAATTACCGTGCCCAGGCTCTGAGCCTGGTGGACCTGAAGTCCGTGGCCATGCATTTGATCCTGGAGGAGCTGGGCCTGGCCGAGCCGGTGCGTTGGACCTGGTGCCTGCGGGACCGTTATCCGCAGCCCGGACTTTCCTGCCCGTTCATGATTTATCATGTGATCCGGAGGAACTTCGATCCCGTAACCTTCGAGCCCAGCAGCTACGTGAACGGTACGCTTTATTCTTACCAGATCATCGAGATCTGTTCGGGCCCGGACCCGCTCGCCGATGCCTATGAATACCTTGTGGATCCGTTGGCCCAAAGGAACCTGCCGGTTGCGGAGACCTTGTGGCTGAGCTACGGCACGTTCCTGACCGGGCTGAGTCGGGACGACGTCGGCGGCCTGCGTTACCTCTGGCGCACCAACAACGTCAACTGGGAGGCCATTACCCAGGACAGCCTCCTGTTTTACACGAATCCCACACCGCAACTACTCGTCAGTTCCAATCTGAACACGCTTCTTGCGGCCGCGTGGACCAACGACGCCGCAGCGTTGCAGACGCTTTATCCCGGCTTGGTCGTGCTCCAGAGCGAACCGGTGTTCACGACCGAGGTGACCACCAACATCATCGCCTACTTTACAAACTCACCGTGGGCGCCGGCGCCCTGGCAGGGCCTCGTCCTGGCCACCAATTACGTCACCAACTACGTGGTACGTTACCGGCACACGTTCGGCAACGTCGTCACAAACCGGTACCACCCCTACACGCTTGCCACGGTGGTGACGACCAACATCGGCCCCTGCCAGAATCCATGGGGCTTTCCCTCGGGCATCTGCACCAACATCACCACCAACCACGTCGTCCTCGACGTTCCCTCGGGCGACTTCTTCATCCTGCCGACCAATGCCCTGTGCGGATACGTCCCGCTCTCCAATCTGCCGCCCATTCTGCAGGTGGTGACGAACGACATCGCCCTGGCCACCAATCAGATCGGCCAGCAGTTCTCCCAGCAGGTCTACACCTATTTCACCAACCACGCGATGGTCATCCTGCCGGTGAGTTGCGAAACCAACGTCCCCATGAACCGCCAGGGCATCGAGCGGATGCGATTCGTTCGGGCAAATTACGATTCCCTCCTGGGCCGGTTCTTCGAACCGATCACGAACTACTACTCGCTGAACGCGGTAACCAACGGGAGGGTGATCCGGCAGCACCTGCAACGGGTGGTGGCCACACCGGACTTTCTCTTCAGAGCACTGGACCTGAACCAGGCGATTGCAGACCGTACCGACACGGCAGGCGTGTTTATCGACACCAATGCCGTTCCCGGACTGGCGGGACCCGGCCACGTCGAGCCCCCCATCACGATCAGCTTCAACAGGGTGGGGCCCTTGAACCTGAACATCTACGATCCGTTCCTTCCCTTCTCCGGGTTGGGCGAGTTTGGTGGGATCACCAACTTCATCTGGGCCAGCTTCGACGGCAGCACCAATCCGCCCGTGATCTACCCGCAGGGCACGAGCCTCCGGGACGTGGAGGACATGGTGTTGAACTTGCTGAGCATCCAGCCCCTGGCGCTGCCGTACGGGGTGGTGGGCGAATATTTCCAGGTGACCTTCACCGTGGACGGCGGGCAGGCGCCGTACAGTTTCTCCCTGGCCGAGGATTCGCCCGGCCTGCCGCCGGGGCTCGAACTCTCCCCGGGCGGTGTGCTGTTGGGCACTCCCCGCACGGCAGGGGTCTATGAGTTTGTGTTGCAGGTTCAGGACGCCCAGGGCCGTCGCAAGCTGCAGCCGTACAGCCTGACCATTCGCCTATGACGATGCGCTGTTGGAAATCCCGCTTGGTCGCGGGTGTTTGGATACTCCTGCTGGGGTTTGCCGTTGTCCCGGCCAGGAGTGCCCAGGACCTGTTCTTGAACACGGGCACTCTGCAGGCCTCATTCCCACCGGAACCCCTGCCGGTGATCGATGCCGTCCGCGTCGTCAACGTCGGCACCATCGCCCTGACAAATCTTGCGATCGTCCAGCCCATCGAGTTACAGAACGCGCTCTACATCACCAACCGGGGGCGTTGGCTGGGGAGCCCGGGCTACCGCTTCCAGCTCATCGATCCGATGGGGAATCCCCAGCGCCGGTGGGCCGCAGTGTTCCACAACGAAGGGCTGGTCCAACCCAACACGGCCGAGATCAGCGCCGATTTGTGGTTGTTGATTCAGGCGACGAACATCATCAACCGTGGGCGACTCGAGATTTCCTCGCTCGGCCAGTTGAATCTGACCGGAGATTACGTGGACCTTCGTGGAGGGGAACTCCGCTTCCAGGAGTCGGGGTCCACCAACATTGCCGTGAGAACCTATGACGTGCACTGGGGTTTCAACACGAACCGCATCGTCGGCCGGTTCGCCGCTCCTCCATTGGTCAGTCCCTTCCATGTGGTCCAGACGATCAACGGCCAGGCGCTGGCCCAGGTCGTCCTGCCCGTTGGATTCAGCAGCCACGTTCAGACCTACCAGCAGGGGCCCAGCAACCTGATGATCCAGGCCGTCTATGTGTACAACGGCGGAGAAATCCAGGACGCAGAAGTCCGAATGAGCCCCGGACTGAACGTGATCCGCTGGCGGGGCGTGGTCACCAACGCGGTCACACAGAGCCGCATAACCAACGAACTGTATCTGACGGAGTTCCTGACGCCCGAGAACTACAATTTCAATCTGACGAACGGTACACTGTACGTTCCGTCGCTGAACCCCGTCGGTGCATTCCAGCCATTCAACTTCTTCCTCAGCGGCGTGGATCCCGGTTTCTTTTCCGCGCTCCCGCAGGTGCCGCCCGAGGATTTCGATGCTTCGATCTATTCGCTGGGCACGAACATCTTTGTGGACACCACGAATTCGGGTTACCGGACACGCGTGATACCCGCGGTCATGGTGCCCTCGGAGACCCAGCCGGGCAGCGCTTTCTCCAACGTGATGGGGCGCATCGAGGTCGTTGCCCGGCGGGCATTGGACCTGACCCAGACCCGGTTGAGCGCGCCCAGCTATTTGCGGCTGGAGTCGCTCGGACACTTCGTCGGCAGCACCAACGCCCAGATCGAGACCCCCTACAGCGCGATCCGGCTCGCCTCGACCAATGGCCTGCTCGAGGTGCGGCAGCTCCAATTGCCGCGGGTGTCGCGCATCGTGGGCGAGCTCCAAGCCTGGGTGGGCATCTGGACCAACATCTCCGCCGCCGGAATCGGTCTGGAGTACAAGGTGTTGATGGTGAGCAACTACCTGAGCGCCAGCTCGGAGCCAATGGTCGAGGGGCTCGAGTTGATGAGTCCGGAGGGGCAACGCGAGGTTCGTATTGCGGACAAACTGAACGTGTTCGGAAGCCTGTTGATTGACGCCGAGCGACTCACCTTGACCACAAATCCGCCCGTGGAGTTGAGCGTCCCGCCGTGGATCGTCCAGCCATTCAGCCCGGCTGGGGAGTTGAATCTTCTCACCAACCGGATCTCCTGGGCGGAGAGCACGCCGCGGCTCCGCTACCTCACCAACTACGGAACGATTGCCATCAGCAACGTAGCAACGTTCACCGGACTGCGGCGGCCGCCGTACCATCCCTCGGCCTTCCAGGAACCATACAACGCATTTGAGAACTACGGTCGCCTGATCGCGGAGGGCCTGGCCATCCAGACCGCCTACTTCAGAAACTGGGGAACCAATCTGGCCACTGTGGGGTCGCTCCAACTGGAGGCGGCGGAAGCTCACTTGGGCAGCGGAGGGACGAATCTGTGGGGTCGGATGTCCGCCCTATTGGCTGACGTGAGCCTGCAGGCCGGCCGACTGGTGGTTACGAACCATGTCGTGGTGGCAGGGCGCAAACTCGTCCTGGGCGCGAACGAATTGCTGAGTGACGCCGACACGACGAACAACGTCTTTTCCGCGCGGGATGGCCTGGCGCTGACGGCCCGGCCCGTTGCCGGCGACCTGCGGGGCACAACGATCACCAACACGGCCGCGCCCTACAGTCAAAATGTGATCGTCTGGACCGGCGAAGACCGCGGACCCATCCCTGCCGGGTTCACGAACAATGTCGCCGTCGGCAGGCTCGTTTTGGACGGGCATTTCGGCTCAACCTTTACCATCCAGGGAACCGGCGAAAGGAATGCCCTCTACGTGGACCAGCTCATCCTGCTCAATTACGCGACCAACGAGCTGAACAACGCGTTTTCGGCGCTAAACATCGCGCCCAATATCACCATATACTATGCGGACCTGCTGGTGGGCACCAACCGGCTGGCCGAACCCGTGGATTCCAGCCGATACAACAACGGGCGCCTGCGTTGGGTGCCCACGTACGCCGGCGGGTTCTACGGCTCCACGAACATTCTCATCGGTACCCGTGAGATCCGGGTGAACACGGCCCTGGCCAGCTCGACCGAGCGCGACTCCGATGGCGACGGCATTCCGAACGCCTCGGATCCGGTGCCGATCCTGGTGCCCGAGGACGTTCCCATCACGGCCCACTGGGAAGGGGCGCAGGGGTTGGTGCTGATCTGGCCCTCTGTTCCGGGGGCGACCAACACGGTCTGGGAGGCCACCTCCCTGGCCGCGCAGGACTGGCGTGTGGTGGTGCAGACGAACTTTGCAACCCTGCCGTTGCCGCCGGCAGGGCCGTGCCCCGCACCGCCCTGCCCCGTCAACATTCTCCCGGGCCGCGCAGCCGTCCGATTGCCGGCCGCGACCCAGGGCGAACGCTTCTACCGGGTGGAGGTGGAAATCCCAGCACGCTAACCGATTTTCGTCTGAACTATGAGGAGATTGACAGGTAAGCCCGGAAACGGCTGGACCCGCCGCTGGACGCAGTGGCTCGTCTGCGGGTTGGCGTTTGGCTGGTCGGTTGCCTCATGGGCCCAGCCGGCCAACGACAACTTCACTGCCGCCGAGGAACTGACAGGCATCCACGGCACGGTCGAGGGCAGCCTGGATCAGGCGACGTTCGAAATCGGCGAGCCCAGTCATGCCGGATTCCCCGTCCCCTCGATTTGGTACCGCTGGACCGCACCGCGCAGCGGGGAGGTGACCTGGGACACCCTGGCCAGCCCGGGTGGGCCGGACACGGTGCTGGCCGTTTATACGGGTGAGACCCTGCAACAGCTGCGGCAGGTGGCGGCAAATGACGATGCGCCGCCGGTAGCATATGCCAAAACGCCCTACGGAAACCTGGGTTCGCTGTTCGGCTTTCTGACAGGCCGGCCCAGTGCACTCCGGTTCCATGCGGAGGAGGGTCGCACCTATTACATCGCCGTCGGCCTGAAGCTTGGCCTGCTGCCGCAGGCCGGCGCGGACGTCATCCTGAGTTGGGCCTATCATTCGGGGGGTGTCTTTCGATTTGCCACTGAGGATATCGCCACAGCCCTGACTCCGGAGGGTCCGCGGCAGGTCCCGGTGGTTCATTGTTCGGAATGGGAGAGTTTGGCCACGGAAGACGCCAGCACTGTCGAGACCTATTACCGGTTCGGAGTGCCCGGTGTGCTGGTGACCGTCACGCGCGTGGGAGGCGCCAGCGGACGGATGCTCGTGGATTACGCCACCGAGGAGATTGCCGAGGACGAGGTCCTCGTACCGGGGCAGGAAATCCCGGCGGTCGCATTCCAGGATTTCATCCCCGTACAGGGAACCCTGGTGTTTGATCATGGCGAGATGACCAAGCGGATTCTGATTCGGATCGTGCCGGATGACATGCTGCCGAACACGAACCGGTCCTTTGCTGTCGTTTTGTCCAATGCACGCCCGGATCCGAATGAATCGCTCGAGGTGGCCCCGCCACGTGTGGACGGTGCCTTTGGCCGCATCCTGGTACGCATCTTGGACACCGACATTGATCCAGTTTGGCAGCGCAACTTTCAGGCCATCGGCACGAATGATCCTCCCGACCTGCTGTTCCAGCCCACGAATGCCATCTTCAATTTCACCCGGGTGGCGTACCGGACGCCCGAGGACGTGAACGAATATTATGCCAGGGTCCGGATCGGGGTAATGCGCTCCGGCACCAACCGCGAATCGGTCACCCTCCGGTATCGCGTGAACAACTTCCTGGGATCCGGGGACCAGGCGGATCCGGCCGAGTTGGACAACAACATATTCCCCCTTCAACCTGGCTCCGATTGTGCCACACCGACGCCCCCGGACGATCCCATTGGCATCCACGGCACCAACTCGGACTTCGAGGTGCTCGGGAATTACAGCTTCCCCGGAGGGGGGAGCTTGGACTGGGGCCAGGACGACTTTCGTGTGAAGGAAATCGAGTTGATCGTGACCAACGACACACTGACGGAATTCAATGAGGACTTTCAGTTGTTCCTGTACCGCAACGTGGACAACCGACCCACGCTGGTCGGAACCATCAACCAGACCACGGTAACCATCCTGTTCGACGATCGCGACCCGCCGGCCGGGTCGGTGGACCAGTTTTACAATCCGGATTTTGGAGCGACGATGGTGCCGGCGGTCACCACCTCGCCGCCGAACCTGCCCAACCCCGGTACCGACGGGGTGGTGTACGACCTGGCGCTGCAGTCCGACAACCGGGCCATCATCGTGGGTGACTTCACCTCGTACAACACCATCGGCAGGTCCAGGATCGCACGGTTGAACGTGGACGGTTCCCTGGACACCAGTTTCAGCCCCGGCACCGGCGCAGACGCCTTCATCGCCGCCATTGCGGCTTCACCCGGTGGCCAATGGGTCATCGGCGGCGGATTCGCCTCCTACAACGGGCAACGTCGGGTGGGCGTGGCGCGGATCAACGCCAACGGTTCGTTGGACCCGACCTTCGACCCGGCCGACGGGCCGAACGGCGCGGTGTGGGCCGTGGCGGTGGCCCCGGATGGCAAGGTTTACATCGGCGGTGAGTTCACCGCGGTCAACGGCATCCCGCGCCCGTACGTGGCTCGGCTGAACCGTGACGGTTCCGTGGACACGGGTTTTGATCCCGGCGTGGGACCGGACGGTCCGGTCTGGGCGCTGGAACTGCAGCCGGACGGCCGGTTGCTGATCGGCGGCGAGTTCTATCGTGTGTCCGGCGTGGTGCGCGGCGGGATCGCGCGTCTCCTGGATGACGGTCGTCTCGACGCCACTTTCAATCCCGGTGCAGGTACCGATGGTCGCGTGTTCGCGATCCGGCGGCAACCGGACGGCCGCGTGCTCATCGGCGGAGAGTTCTCGAGTGTGAATCTGCAGCCGCGAAACAATCTGGCGCGGTTGACGGCCGGCGGCGCGTTGGACCCGGCCTTCGATCCGGGCAGCACCGGCACGGATGGTCCGGTCTACGCCATTGAACTGGCCGGGGGCCGGATCTACATCGGCGGCAGCTTCGATACTTACAACGGCACGCCGCGCCGGAGCTTCGCCCGGTTGTACGAGGACGGCACGTTGGACACGACCTTCCTCGATACTGCCTACAACCAGTTCGCGGGACTGTTCCGGGCGCGATTCGCCGACCCGCGCGGCATTGTCTTCGCCACGAAGATCCAGAGCGACGGCAACGTCCTCATTGCGGGGCTGTTTGACAAGGTGGGTGGCGGCCAGGCATCCGCGCTGGTCCGGCCGGAGGCCAACGGGGATCCCAACCTATGGATCGAGCACAAGTCCCGCGATGGCGTGCGCAACCGGTCCAATGTCGCCCGCCTGGTGGGCGGCGAAACACCCGGACCCGGCAACATTGGCTTTGCCCGGAGTTCCTACACCGCCAACGAAAACCAGTCCATGTTGTCGGTGGACCTGGTTCGAACCAACGGCGCCCTCGGCTATCTGAGCGCCAATTTCGAGGTGGAGGACGGGCTGGCACGAAGCGGCACCGATTACATCTACAACGCCGTGCCGCCGATTTACCTGACATCCTGGCAGGCACCCTGGCCGGCAAACGAGCCCGGCGCCACGACCCGGATGATGAGCGACGGGTTGTTCGGCGACAACTTCGTGCCGACCTCCATCTTCGGCCAGCGCTTTTTCAATTACCGTGAGGGCTGGCTGAACATCACCATCCTGAACGATCAGATCAGCCAGGGCGACCGGAACACGACCTTCCGGCTGGCCAGCCCGACCTTTGCCGATGTCTTCTTCCTGGGCGGGGAGAACATTCCACTGGGCGGGGCGCTCGGACGGTCCCGGGCGCCGCTCAACATCGTGGACGATGACAAACAGGCCGGTGTGCTGGGCTTTGCCTCCACGAACTTCGTGGTGCTGGAAAGCGCCGGACAGGCCGTCATCACCGTCATCCGCACCAACGGCAGCTTCGGCACACTGACCTGTCAGTATGAGGTCATGCCCGGCGGAACAGCCACGCCGAACACGGATTACCAGCCGCGTTCGGGCACCCTGACGTTCCTCAACGGTGTGACCAACCAGACCTTTGTCATTCCCATCTTCAACGACAGCCAGGTCGAGCCGGATGAGACCGTGCGCCTGCGGTTGATTGGTGTCGCGGTGGGCGGAATCAGCAACACGGTGTTGACCATCGTGGATGACGACACGCCCGGTGGCCGGCTGAACTTTGATCCGCCCGTGGTGGGTGGATTGGAGGGATCAGGCCGGGTTCAGGTCACGGTCACACGCCGTGGCAGCAGCAGCGGGACCCTCACGGTGACCGCGGTTACCGAGGACGGCACCGCCACGGCCGGCTCCGACTACCTGCCGGTGAGCACGGTTCTCACCTGGGCCCACGGAGATGTCTCGCCGAAGACTTTCTGGGTCTCGCTGGTGGATGATGGCGCGATCGAACCGGACGAAACGGTCGTGCTTCGGTTGATGGATCCGATGTTGAACGGCGTGCCGAATCCCGGCGCACTCGGCCCGCAAGCGGTCGGTACGCTGTGGATTACCAACGACGACCGGGTGGGATTCGTGGCCTTCCCCTACGCCGAGTACCGCGTCAACGAGAACGGTGGGAAAGCCCTGATCACGGTGGTGCGAACGGACGGTGCGGCGGGATCGGTCACCGTGAATTTCCGGGCCGAACCGGGCACGGCAGTGCCCTTCACGGATTTTGTGCCCACCAACGGCAGCTTGAGCTTCGGTCCCGGCGAGACGGCCAAGAGTTTCGAGATCCAGATCTTGGACGGCCCGTTTGCGGATGCGGCTGACCGTTTTGTCACACTGACCCTTTCCGGGGCCAACCCGGGTTCGGCGCTGGGCCAGCCGGCCACGGCGATCCTGAGGATCGTGGACGATGAAAGTGTAAACGAGCCGGCTGGCGAGTTGGACACGCTGTTCGGATCGGGTCACTTCAATGACGCCGTCCTGGCGCTCGGATTGCAGCCGGACGGCAAGTTGTTGGTCGCGGGTGATTTCACCCTGGCCAACGACGCCATCCGCCTGCGCTTGGTGCGGTTGAACGGAGGGGACGGGTCGCTGGATCCGAGCTTTTCCGCCTCTGTCAATGGCGCGGTGAATGCCCTGCTCCCCCAGGCTGACGGCCGGATCGTGATCGGCGGTGCATTCAGCCAGGTCAACGGCCTTGCCCGACCATTCCTCGCCCGGGTTCAGACCAATGGTGTGGTGGATACCACATTCGATCCGGGTAGTGGACCGGACCAGCCGGTGTTCGCCCTGGCTGAAAGCTGGTGGCAGGGTCAACCCCGGATGGTTGTGGGCGGGGCGTTCGCGACCTATCGCGGCGTGGGGAGGAGAGGTGTGGCCCGGCTGCTCGCCAACGGTGCATTGGACACCAGTTTCGATCCGGGCACGGGTGCCAACGGCACCGTCTACGCGGTGGTTGCCTACCCCACCAACAGCGTTCATGCCGGCAAGATCCTGGTGGCAGGTGAGTTCACAGAGTTCAACGGCCGGACCAGCCCGGGCATCGTGCGACTGAATCCGGATGGCAGCGTGGATCCCACGTTCCGCGTGGGGACAGGCCCCGATGGAGCCGTTCGTGCCGTCCTGCTCCAACCGGATGGACGGATCGTCATCGGGGGCTCGTTCACCAACGTCAACGGTCAGACGCGGGTCCGTCTGGCGCGGTTGCTGGACAACGGGGACGTGGACGCGACCTTCGATCCGGGCGCCGGCGCGGATGACACGGTCTGGGCCCTGGCATTGCAGCGGGATCTGAGAATTGTCGTGGGCGGCGCCTTCCGGCATTGCAACGGCGTGACCCGCGGCGGGATCACCAGGCTCAATCCCGACGGTTCGGCCGATCCGAGCATCAATTTCGGCGCCGGTGCCGATGCATTCGTGGCTGCGGTACTGGTCCAGCCGGACGGGAAGATCATCTTGGGCGGCGGATTCGAAACCTACGATGGACAACCCCGGCGCCGGCTGGCCCGGATCTACGGTGGCTCCGTCTCCGGCAGCGGCCGGATCGAATTCGCCAAGGGCAGGTTCGTGGTCTGGGAGGACCAGACAAATGCCGTGGTGACCCTCCGGCGGCGTGGCGGCACCGCCAACGCACCTGACGGCCAGCCGGTACGGGCCCGGTTCGCCACCGCGGACGGGACTGCCACCAACCAAGTTCACTACGTCGGCGGAAGTTACGAGGTTGCTTTCCCGCAAGCGGAGGTGTTTGCCGAAGTCCAGATCCCGCTGGTGGACGACTTCGAGCTCAACCCGGCTCGCAGCTTCTGGGTGAGCATCACCAACCTTTCGCCGGCCGGTGCGCCGGGATTGGCCCTGGGGAACCAGCCGATTGCCGAGGTCCAGATTGTCAGCGATGACACGGGCGTTTCGTTCTCGCAGCCGAATTTTGCCGTGAGCGAGAACGTGGCGGGTGGGCTGGCCCGCATCACGATCCAACGGCAGGGCAACTTGGAGCGGACCACGGTCGTGGATTTCACCACCACCACGAACGGAACTGCCACCGCGGGAACGGACTTCGTGCATCTGACCAACACCCTGACGTTCCTGCCCGGTGAGACCACCCGGTTTGTCTTCATCCCGATCTTGGACGATGCACAACCCGAGGGCGAGGAAACCGTGACCATGGCCCTCACCAACGTGACCGGCGGGTTCCTGGTCAGTCCGTTCGAGGCCACGTTGACCATCCTGGACGACGAACGTGCGCCGGGCGAAATCCGACTCGTCCAGAGCAACGTGTGGGCCGGTGAAGCCGCCGGTCAGGTGGCCATCCCGTTGGTCCGGACCAACGGTCGCAGCGGCGTCGTCACCGTGGGATACGAGACGCGCGAGATCACCGCCACGGCCGGACTGGACTTTGTTCGTTCGGGCGGGTTCGTGACCTTCGGAGACGGCGAGACCAACAAGGTCATCCTGATACCGATCCTCAACGACAGCCTGGTCGAGGGCGAGGAAACCTTCCTCCTGGTGCTGACCAACGTGACCGGTGGCGCCCGCCTGCAGGGCCCGACCAATGCCGTCGTGACGATTGCCGACGACGAGCTCGGCTTCGGCTTCGCCGCGCCCACGTTCCTGGCATCCGAAGCGGACGGAGGCCTGACCTTCCTGGTCCGTCGCGTCGGTGACACCAACCGGGCGGTTCAGGTCAGTTACACCACCGAGGACGAGAGCGCCACGGCCGGCAGGGACTATGTCGCCACCAGCGGCAGTTTGAGCTTCGCTCCGGGTGAGTCGCTCAAGTCGGTGAGCGTGCCGCTGCTGGAGGATCGGTTGGTCGAGGGCGATGAAACCTTCCGGCTGCGCCTGCTGCAGCCCAGCCCGGGGACGGAGATCATCCAACCCACGGCGGTCGGGGTCATCCTGGACAATGATGCCGGGTTCAAGCTCGCGACAAACCGGTACACGGTCGCGGAGAGTCACACCAATGGCCTGGCCACCAACGTGGTCGTGGAGGTGATCCGGGTCGGTTCGTTGCACGGCACCAACAGCGTGGGGTACACGACCGTTGGTGGTTCGGCCGTGGCCGGGCAGGACTTCGCCACCACGGCCGGCACGCTCGTGTTTACCAACGGCGAATCCATGAAACAGGTGGTGGTGCCCATTTTGGACGACACCCTTGTGGAGGAAACCGAGACCTTCGCCTTCCAGCTGGTCAACCCGGACAGCAACTCCTCGGTGGTGGAGCCCTCCACCGCCACGATCAGCATTGTGGATGACGACGCCGGGTTGCGGTTCCTCGAACCCGCCTACACGATCTCCGAAGGCGGCGTCAGCGTGACGCTCACCGTCGAACGGACCGGCGTGCTCGACACCCCGGTGTCGGTGGAATGGCGGACCGAGGATGGCTCGGCCCGCGCCGGGCAGGATTACGTGCAGGCTTCCGGTCGTCTGAACTTCACCAACGGGGTGGCGAGGCAGACTCTGACGGTGTCTGTGCTGGATGACACGGACGAGGAAGGGACCGAAAGCTTCAGTGTCCGATTGTTCAACGTGACCGGCCCGGCCACTTTGGTGGCGCCCGAATCGGCCACGGTGACGATCGTGGACAACGATGGCGGGGTGGTGGTTCCGGCCGGATCGAAGTTGCTCAGCGATCCCAACGGCAATGGCGCGCTCGATCCGGGCGAACGCGTCACGGTCCGTTTCGCCATGCGCAACGCCGGCACGGTGCCCCTGGGCAATGTGGTGGCCACGCTGCTGGCCACCAACGGCGTGGTCCAGCCCGGGCCGGCCCGTAGTTACGGCGCCCTCGCACCGAACGGCCCCTCGGTGTCCCGGGACTACAGCTTCACCGTCCAGGGAACCAACGGCAGCCTGGTCCGCGCGGTCTTCCTCGTCAGGGACGGTGACCTTGACCTGGGCCGGGTGACGTTCAGCTATCTGGTCGGCACACGGACCGCCACCTTCTCCAACACGGCGCAAATCGAAATCCGCGACGACGCCGCGGCGGTGCCGTATCCGTCGGTCATCAGCGTCACGGGCCTGGTGGGCGTGGTCAGCAAGACCGTGGTGACGCTCACCAACCTGCACCATGCGCGGCCCAGCGACATTGACATGCTGCTGGTGAGCCCCGCGGGCGGGAAGGTGATGGTGATGTCCGATGCGGGTGCCGGTTACTGGGTGACCAACGTGACCCTCACCTTGGACGACGCGGCGGCCCAGCCGTTGCCGGAGACGGCCCCGTTGGTGAGCGGGACGTTCAAGCCCACCAACTACGGCGCCTTCGACCTCCTGGATGTGCCCGCGCCCGAACCGCCCTACGCCACCAGCTTGTCGGCGTTCAACGACACGAACCCGAACGGGCAATGGCGGCTCTTCATCCGGGATGACGCTCCCGCCCAGTCCGGGCACATCCGGAACGGCTGGCTCCTGCAGATCACGACCAGCGGGCGGTTCCTGCCGGAGGCGGATCTCTCCGTGACGGCCGAAACAGCCGCCAGCACGGTGGTGGGCAGCAACTGGGTGTTGACCCTGCAGGTGAGGAACCACGGTCCGTGGGACGTGACCGGTGTCAACCTCACCAACCTGGTGCCGGAGGGCGCCGTCCTGGTGAGCAGTCAGGTCACTCAGGGGCAGATCCAGACCAACAACGGCACCGTACGGTGGTCGGTTGGCGACTTGGCCATGGATCAGGATGCCCGGGCGACACTCGTGCTGCGTTCGGACAACCCGGGCGTGTTGAGCTGGACGGTGGGTGCATGGTCGGCTCAGGCAGAGTCGCACCCCGGCAACAACACGGCCGACCTCCAGGTCGAGGTCCTGTCGCCGCGCGCCGACCTGGAGGTCTTCCTCGCGGATGAACCGGATCCGGTCGCCTTGGGCGGGTTGGTCAGTTACACCGCCTGGATCACCAATCACGGACCGGCCACCGCGGAGCGTGTCACCCTGACCAACCGGTTGCCGGCAGGGTTCGCCGTGGTGCAGACCGCGCCCGGTGTGTATCTCCAGCAGGGTAACCAGCTAATCTTCCGTGACCTGGGTAACCTGGGCGCGGGCGCAGGCATGATGGTGCGTGTGACGGTTCGCCCGGCTGTGGCGGGTGAATTCCCGGTCCGGGTGGATGTGGGCTCGGCCACCGATGACCCGGCCAAGGCCAACAACGTCGCCACCGTGCGCACGACCGTCACAGGTACCGAATTGCGCGCCCGGGTGACCAACGGTCAGCTCGAATTGCGCTGGCCGGTGACAGCGGGCAACGTGGTGCTGGAGCGGGCCGACACGCTCACGCCACCGGTGCAATGGGTGCCAGTGCAGGTGATGCCGGTTCTCGACGGGGATCATTACCGGGTGAACCTGCCGCTCGACGGATCCGGCGGGTTCTTCCGGCTGCGCATGGGCCCGTGACCGGTTGGGAGAAGCGTCAACGCCTGAAACTGCGGCCGGCCGGGCGGTCCCCGGCCGACCGAAGTCGTCAATGGAACGAGATTTAGACCGAGTGAAGCGTCCGATGAACAGGCCAGTGTGGAGACGATGGACCGGGGCGGTCCGGGCCGCCACGGGATTGGTGCTGGCGTGCTGGCTGGGTGGTCTGCCCCAGGCACTCGCCCTCTTGCCGCGAGACCGGGGGACGGCCTTGCCCGACCAGGACTTGCGCGGAACGCCGGGAGTGGCACCCGCCGAGCGTGCCAGACGCGAAGCCGCGCTGGCACGGCTGCAACAGGAACTGCCGGGTACGAAAGTGGACGTCGACCCGGTCGTTGGATCGGCCCGGTTCGTCCGGCGTCTTTCGGGTTTCCTCACACCCGCAGTCGCCGGTACGTGGGCGGGTCCCCGGGCGGCGGCGGTGGCACCGGCCGATCCCGAGGCGATCGTGCGCGCGTTTTTGGATGCCCATCGGGACGTGTTCGGTCACGGCGGAGAAGTGCTGGACCACGCCCGGCGCGTCCGGGACACCGTCAGCCCTCACAGCGGACTCCGCACGGTTGTCTGGCAGCAGGAACTGGCCGGGCGACCGGTCTTTGAAGCCGATTTGATCGCCAACCTCACTGCCCGGGGAGAGCTGGTTACGCTCGCCAGTCGCATGGTCGCCGATCCGGCCGCCGCAGCCGACCTTGGCACCCCGAACTGGGCGGCGCGGCTCGGGCAGACGAGTGTGCGGGAGGCGCAGGCATTGGAAAAGGCGGCCGCAGCCGCAGGCGCGGCAGGCGTGGCCGGGGAAGCCACCGACACCGGCGCGGTCGTGGGTGACGGGTACCGCCGGTACCTCCTGCGGGGTCGGCCCCTGTTGATGCGTGAAGTCTGGCTGCCAGTGGATGGCACACGGTTGCGACCCGCCTGGGAGGTTCATTTCCCCAAGCCCGGCACGCCGGAGGTGTATCAAATGGTCGTGGACGCCGAAACCGGCGAGCTATGGCTGCGTCGGCAAACCACCTTCTTCATCAGCGACGCGTCTTACCGGGTTTATACAAGCGACAGTCCCTCGCCCTTCACCCCCGGGTGGGACACGCCGAACCCCGCGCAGCCACCTTATACAAACCGGATCCTGGTCACGCTGAGCGCGTTGGACGTCACCGCCTCGCCCAACGGGTGGATCAACGACGGCGACAACGAGACGATGGGTAACAACGCCGATTGCTTCCTCGACCGGGACTTCGATTTCCAGCCGGACGGGCCGCGGCCGCAGGGCAATCCCCCGCGCGTGTTCGACTTTCCGCTCGACCTGAACCAGGAACCGATCAACTACACAAACGCCTCCATCGTGCAGATGTTTTACTGGGTCAACTGGTATCATGACCGGCTGTACCAGTTGGGCTTCACGGAAAGCGCGGGAAATTTTCAACGGGACAATTTCGGCCGGGGCGGCCTGGGTAACGACCCCATCATCGGCTACGTCCAGAGCGGCGCGGACGCCGGATTCTTCAACAACGCATTCTTCATCCCTTCACCCGACGGCAGCCCGGGGCAGATTGCCATGTTTCTGTGGGACTTTCCGACGCCCGACCGGGACGGCGATCTGGATGCCGAGGTCATTCATCACGAGGCCACGCACGGCCTGACCACGCGCCTGGTCGGTGGCGGCAACGGCATGACCGCATTGCAGTCCCGCGGCTTGGGAGAGGGTTGGTCGGACTTTTATGCGCTGTCGCTGCTGAGCGAGCCCGGCGACAACGTGGACGGCGTCTACCCGATGGGCGGTTATGTTACGTACCAACTCCTGGGCCTGCGCGAGAACTATTATTTCGGGATCCGCAGGTATCCTTACACCACCGACATGTCCAAAAACCCGCTTACTTTCAAGGACATTGATCCCAACCAGATCAGCCCTTACCCCGGTATCCCGCGCAATCCGATCTGGCCCTACAATCCACAGGAAGCTTCGGAGGAACACAATCAGGGTGAGGTGTGGTGCGCCATCTTGTGGGAGGTCCGGGCGAATCTGATCCGGAAATACGGTTACCCGGGCAACGAGCTGATGCTGCAGTTGGTGACGGACGGTCTCAAACTCTGCCCGCCCAACCCCAACTTCGTGGAGGCGCGTGACGCCATCATCCTGGCGGATCTGGTGGCCACCGGGGGCCGGAATGCCCGGGAGTTGTGGACCGGGTTCGCCAAGCGCGGGCTCGGCTTCAGCGCCAGATCGCCCGACAGCCGGACCACCGTGGGTGTGGTGGAGGCTTATGACACGCCCGGACTCACCGTGGTGGGTGCCATCGTCGCCGGCGGCAACGGAAACGGACTGGTGGACAACAACGAGTGCAACGATCTCTACCTCTTGGTCGCGAACTTCAACAACTTCACCGCCACGCGCGTACGCGCCCGGGTGACCACCACCACGCCGGGCGTGGGCCTGGGCGTGCGGGAGTCGGATTACGTGGATCTTCCGCCGCTGGCCGTGGGTACGAACCTGGTGCCGTTCCAACTCAGCACCGCGCCTTATCTGGTCTGCGGAACACCGGTTGTGCTGCAGGTCTCTCTGGAATCCGAACAGGAACAGGTCACGCAGACCTGGACCCTCAACACCGGCCTGCTGGGCGAGGTGCAACGCTTCGACAGCGAGCAGCGCGTCCCCATCCCGGACAACGACCCGGCCGGCGCCACCTCGACCATCGTCGTGTCCAACATCCCCTCGGCGCTGCGGAAGGTGGCCGTTTCCGTCTACATCACACACACCTGGGTGGGTGATCTCCGGCTGGAACTGATCGCTCCCGACGGCACCAGCGTGTTGTTGAGCGACAGCAATGGCGGCTCCGGCGACAATTACGGCGTGGCCTGCAGCCCGGACCGGCGCCGCACCACCTTCGACGATGACGGACCGCTCTCCATTACCGTGGGCATCCCGCCCTACATCGGGACGTTCCGCCCGCAACAACCGTTGGCCACCCTGGTGGGCAAATCGGGCGATGCGTTGAACGGCCCCTGGCGATTGCGGGTGGTCGACCAGGAGCAGCTCGACACCGGCGCCATCGAGTGCTGGTCGTTGTTCCTCTGGCCGGCCGAGTGTACCGACGGCGGCGGAAGTTGTCCCGGCGCCGACCTCGCCGTCACCATGAGCGCCACCCCGGACCCGGTCTTCCTGGGCAGCAACCTGGTGTACACCATCACCGTCACCAACCGTGGACCTTCGGCAGGCCGCTCCACCGTGGTCCGGCACGAACTGCCATCTGACGTCGTCTACATCAGCTCCCAACCGGGTCGGGGCACCGTCACTCCCGCAGGGAACACGGTGGTTTGGAACGTGGGCGATCTGCCCTTCGCCATGAGCGCCCAACTGAGGGTGACCACCCTGCCGGCCAAGGCCGGGACACTCACCTCTCGCGCGGTGGTGACGTCGCTGGACCCGGACGGAGACCTCAGCAACAACGAGGCAACGGTGGTGACGCGAGCGATGCCCCAGGCATCCGACCTGGTCCTGGAGGCGGCTGCCGACCCCGCATCCGGTTTGCGCGGTCAGCCACTCCAATACCGGTTGCGCGTGCGCAACCTGGGGCCCTCTCCCGCATCCGGTGTGAGAGTCACCAATGAGCTTTCGCCAAGCTACATCTTGCGTGCCATCACACCCTCGCAAGGTTTCTGGAGCGCGACCTCTTCCGGCCTGGTCTGGACTGTTGGCTCGCTGGGTGCGGGTGCACAGGCCGAGCTGCTGCTGGAGGGAACACCCGCGGCCGAGGGCACACTCCTGTGGCGTGCCCACGCGGTCGCGCTGCAGGGCGATCCTTTCCCGACCAACAATGTGACCGAAGTGCGTACCGTGGTGGGCCCGGCGGCGAATCTCGTCCTCCGAGCCGAAGCCCGGCCCAATCCCGCAGTCGTCAATGAACCGTTCCACTACATCCTGACGGTCAGCAACGCCGGGCCGAGCCTGGCGTCAGCCGTGGCACTGAACGCACTTTTCAGCGAGGGCCAGACCGTCGTTTCCAACTTCACTTCCCAGGGTCGTGTGTCCGGCGCCGGCCGCGCTTGGACAGCCGCGCTGGGAACCCTCCTGCCGGGCGAAACTGCAACCGTGACGTTCACGGCCGTGTCGGCCGGTGGCGGCCCCACCCTCCGGGTGGATGTGGCCGCCATCCAGGCTGATCCCGTGGACGCGGACAACCGGGCCACCGTGGCGGTGGTGGTGGCGGAACCCTTCGTCCGGATCGAGGCCGCCGGCGCGACCCTGGTTTCGGAATCGCTCCAACCTGCAAACGGCGCCTTGGACGAAAACGAAACCGTGACCCTCGTGCTTCGACTCCGGAACGCGGGCAACGTGGACAACACCGATCTGGTGGCCACCTTGTTGCCAGGAGACGGCGTGGACAATCCGTCCGGCCCGCAGAGTTATGGGGTGCTGCAGGCGGGCGGGCTCCCGGTCGGCCGGTCGTTCACCTTTACGGCACGTCCCACGGCCGACGGCATCGTCCGCGCCAGGCTCCAGTTGGCGGACAACGGTCAGCCTCTGGGAGACGCCGAGTTTCTCTTCCGCTTGCCGACCGTGTTGACCTTCTCGAACCCGGCGCCGGTTCAGATCCTCGACAATCGCACGGCTCGGCCGTATCCGTCCGTCATCCAGATTGCCGGCGTCGCGGGCACCGTGGGGCGGGTGATGCTCACACTGTCGAACGTTACGCACACATATGCGCCGGACGTCCAGGTGTTGCTGGTGGGACCGCGTGGCCAGAAGAACCTCTTGATGGCCCATGCGGGTGCCCCATACGGCATGGTGGACGCCACGCTGCTGCTGGATGAGGCGGCTGACCAGCCGCTGCCGCAGGATGACGCGTTGGTCAGCGGCCGGTATCGGCCGGCGGCCTATGGCACGGTTGCCAGCTTCGCGGAACCGGCGCCCGCCGCACCGTACGCGGTGGGTCTGTCGTCCTTTGCCGGAGCCGATCCGAACGGCACATGGTCGCTCTACGTGCGGGACGTCACCGCAGGCGATGCCGGACAGATCGCCGGCGGTTGGAGCGTCACGCTCTACATGGTCACGCCCATCAACAAGCTCGCGGATCTGCGCCTGGTTGCGCCCCGATCCGTCCCCGCCCGGGTCGGCGAGACGATCATTCTGAATCTCGTGCTCACGAACCTTGGACCCGACCTGGCGCAGGGCGTGTTGTTGTCCAATGTCTGGCCGGCTGCGCTGACACCGGTCGCGGTGGAAAGTTCCCAGGGATCTGCGTGGGTGGATGGCCAGACCGTGTGGCTCATGCTCGATGAACTGCCGCCGGGCGGGAGCGTTCAAGTGGCCGTCACTGCCGGGGCGAACCTGGCCGGCCTGCACGAAATCGTCACCGGTGTCACGTCAGCCGACGTGGATCTCAACGGCTCGGACAACGCGGCCGTCACCCAGATCGCCGTGGATCTGCCGCAGGCGGATCTCCAACTCGCCCTCGACACCACGAGTCTGAACGCCGTCATCGGCCGGCTGGTGCAGCTGCGGTTGCACCTGAGCAACCTTGGGCCGGAAGTGGCTCTGGAACCCGAGGTGCGCGTCCCGCTGCCGGCAGGCTTGGAGTTCGTGTCCGGCTCCGCCGATGGCGGGTCCGTCGAGCTGGGAGACGGATCGGTGATCGTCCGGTACGGGCGACTGTTGCCCGGCGTCACCACCGAGGTGGTGATCGTCGCCCGGGGTGCACAGGCGGGTGAGGGCGAAATCCGTGCCGAGGCCACCAGTCGGTCGGCCGAAGTGGCTCCCGGCGACAACGTGGCGGTGGCCAGCTTGAGCGTCGTACCCCCGCAACCGAAGGTCGTCATCGCCGGAATGAAGCTGGTGGCCGAGAGCGTGGCTCCCGCCAACGGCGCGCTCGATCCGGGCGAGGAGGTGACGTTGTCACTGGGCCTGCGCAACATCGGCGAGTTGCCCACCCAGAACCTGATGGTCCACCTGGCTGAAAGCGGTGGTGTGGCCGGCCCGGGTCCGGTCCAGAGCTACGGTGCGCTCGAGCCCGGCGGGCCGATCGTGTGGCGGGCCTTCACCTTCACCGTGGACCGCCCCGCCGGCGCGGAGGTCGAAACCACCTGG
This sequence comes from Limisphaera sp. 4302-co, assembly GCF_049537155.1. Classification (NCBI taxonomy): domain Bacteria; kingdom Pseudomonadati; phylum Verrucomicrobiota; class Verrucomicrobiia; order Limisphaerales; family Limisphaeraceae; genus Limisphaera; species Limisphaera sp. 4302-co. The sequence continues at coordinate 40,066 of NZ_JBMVQZ010000016.1, read as the reverse complement.
ACCTTGCAGGACGGAGAGACCGAGTTGCCGGGATTGACGCGCTTCCTGCGCGTCACCGAGAAACGGACGGTGGAAAACACCGCTGCGATCACCATTCCCGAGCGTGGACCGGCCACGCCATATCCTTCCGTCATTCATGTGGACGGTCTGCCCGGCGTGGTCACCGGTGTGCGGGTTACCCTCCGCGGGCTGACGCACGGGTATCCGGACGACCTTGATGTGCTGTTGGTCAGCCCGTCGGGCCGCCCCTTGATGCTCATGTCGGACGCCGGCGGTGCGTGGGCGGTGACGAATCTCACACTGGTGTTCGATGGTGCGGCAACCGTGGACCTGCCGGACCGTCAGCCGCTCACCAACGGCGTTTACCGCGCCACCGATTACGAGAATCAGGACAGCCTGCCGCTGCCCGCTCCGCAACGCCCGTACGCAGGCGGTCTTGCCGGTCTGCTCGGTTCGGAACCCAACGGGTCCTGGTCGCTCTATGTGGCGGACGACGTGGCGGGTGAACGGGGGCAGATCGGTGGCGGCTGGGCCCTGGAGCTCGCGACGGCCGAGCCCGTGAGTCCGCTGGCCGCGCTCCGTCTCACCGGCACAGCCTCGGCCGCATCGGTGCCTTCTGGCGGCTTGGTCACCTACACGTGGGAACTGGTGAACGATGGCCCGGCAACGGCCGAGGAGGCCGTGCTCAACGTGAGCCTGCCCGCCGGGGCGGAGGTCCAGCAAACCACCGTGTCCCAGGGCAGCGCGGTCACCAAACCGAGCGGTGTGGAGGTGGCCTTCGGCACGGTGGAACCCGGTTCGGTGGTTCAGGCCCGGTTGACCCTCCGATTGCACGGTACCGGCCCCGTCGCCGTTCAGGCAACCGCGGATGCCGCCACGACGGATCTCGATCCGTTGGACAACGCCAGCAGCTTGGTCACCGAGGTGGTCGGCATCATCCCCGCCCGGCTGGCGGGTGAATACGACCGTGAGGCCGGGCTGTTCCGGGTCACCCTGACCGGTCAGCCGGGACAGACCTACCGGCTGCAGGTCTCGGAAGATCTGCGGACTTGGACGGATCTGCAGAGCCAGACCGTCCCTGCCTCGGGTGAGGTCAAATTCACCGATCCGGACGCAGCCGGGCGCACGCAGCGGTACTACCGCGCGGTGCTGGTGCAACCGTGATCGGAACGGGGCAGGGCTTGGAGCTCGCATCCCCGGTCCGGAGGGAAATGGCTTGCCGGGGAAGACCAATCGGGGGGCACCCGGAAGGTCTGGATGTGCGGCAAACCCGGACCATCCCGAAAACCATGGCCGCCGGCTGAGCTCGACACGCCGGCGGTATCTGGATTCCTGAAGCGTCCCTATAACCGCATGGGCCGGTCTTGAGGTTGTTCTCATGGAACGGATCGGTCTGACAGGCGGGCCGGGCATGGGCAAGACGGCCGTCGCGCGTTTGTTCGAACAACGCGGGGTGCCGGTGGTGGACACCGACGAACTGGCGCGGCAGGTGGTGCAGCCCGGACAGCCCGCCCTGCAGGAGATCGTTGCGGCTTTCGGCTCGGGGGTTCTCGACGACGGGGGACGTCTCCGGCGGGCCGAGCTCGCCCGAATCGTGTTTGCGGATGAACGGGCCCGCCGCACGCTCGAAGCCATCACCCATCCCCGCATTCGCCAGCTCTGGCACACGCAAATGGCGGCCTGGGAAGCGGCTGGGCTGCCGCGCGCCATCGTCGTGATCCCCTTGCTTTATGAAACGGGGGCGGAACGCGAACTGGATCGCGTGGTCTGCGTGGCCTGCAGCCGGGCCACGCAACACCAGCGGCTTCGCCAGCGAGGCTGGTCCGAGGCCGACATCCAGGCGCGCTCCGCCGCTCAGTGGCCTGTGGAAGAAAAAATCGCCCGGGCCGATCATGTCATCTGGACCGAGGGAAGCCTGTGGGCCGCCGAGGCTCAGGTGGACCTGCTGCTGGGTCGTTGGTGCCAAAGGGATGGTGCGTTTGCCGGCGCGGTCTAGCACGCGGCCGGTTCGTGCCCCGGCACGGTGAGTCGTGCGAGGTCGGAGACGGCCGGAACGACCCATCGGGCGGATCAAACTGCGCGGACAAATCGCAGACGTATTGCGTGCACGAGCCGGCATTCCGGCTACTTTGAGTGCGTGTCATGAAAGGGATTCGATTCTGGTGCGTTTGGATCCTGGGCGTTCTCGCCCTGACATCCGGCCGGGCGTCAGCCGCCCACACCCAGGCACGGCTGGTCCTGTCGGCGGCGGAGGTGCGCCCGGGCGACACCCTTTGGGCGGGCATCCATCTCCGCATGGATCCGGAGTGGCACACTTACTGGCGAAACCCGGGTGCCTCCGGCATCGCCACCGAGGTGGAATGGCAGCTTCCCGATTTCATCCGTGCCGGGCCGATTCACTGGCCGCCGCCCGAGAAATATGCGGAGGGCGACCTGGTCACCTACGTGTACCACCGGGAGGTGATGCTACTGATTCCCCTTTCTGTGGCCACCAACGCCCCTCGTGGTGCGGTGGAACTGCGTGCCAGGGTTACTTGGTTGGAATGCAAGGAGTCCTGCCTGCCCGGCACCGCCGAGGTGGGCGCCGCGTTCACCGTGGGGGAGGGCTCGCGCCCTTCTGCCGATGCCGGCCTCATCGAGCGCTGGCAGGCCCGCCTTCCACAGGACGGCATTGCACTGGAGTTCCGCGGCCGATGGGATGCCCCCGCCGGCACGGGTCGAACCCGGCCGGTGGTTTTGGAATGGAAAGATCCGACTGCTGCAGACTCCGGCATGGCAACAGGGTCGTGGGATTTCTTCCCGTATGCCTCCCCGGAGTATGAGGTGCAGGCGCCGACGTCCGTCCTGCCCTCACCGGACGGCCGGGTCCGCGTGCGCAAGGCGGTGGAGACGTTCACGGGGAAGTGGCCGGCGGAATTGTCCGGCCTGGTGATCCGGCAAACGGGCGACACTGTTCAAGCATGGGAGGTTCACGGGCCGGTTCAGGAATCAGAAACAGTGGGCTTCGAGAACGTCGCTGGAGTGCCCGCTTCGAGCACGCCCCTCTCCCTCGGCAGGGTGCTGGTCTATGCCTTCGTGGGTGGGTTGATCCTCAATGTGATGCCCTGCGTGCTGCCGGTGATCGCTTTGAAAATCCTCGGGTTCGTGAACCAGGCGCGTGAAGACCGCCGCCGGGTGCGCCGCCTCGGGTTCGTGTACACGCTGGGGGTCCTGGCTTCATTTGCCGTCCTGGCGATGTTGGTCATCGGCCTGCAAACGGCCGGGCGACAGGCGGGGTGGGGGATCCAGTTCGGCAATCCGTACTTCCTCGTGGCCATGACGGTGTTGGTCACCCTGATTGCTTTGAACCTTTTCGGCGTGTTCGAGGTGACTCTGGGCGGGCGTGCATGGGAGGCGGCCGCACGCCTGACCCGGCGCGAGGGTGCAGCCGGAGCGTTTTTCAGCGGACTGCTCACGACCGTGCTGGCGACCTCCTGCACGGCGCCTTTTCTGGGGGCGGCCGTTGGGTTTGCCTTTGTTCAACCCCCGCCCGTCGTGCTCTTGGTGATGCTCACCGTGGGAGCAGGCCTGGCGTTTCCGTACCTGGTCCTTAGTTGGCAGCCGGGTTGGTTGAAATGGCTGCCCCGGCCGGGACCATGGATGGAACATTTCAAGATCCTGATGGGCTTTCCCATGCTGGCAGCGGCCGTGTGGTTGCTGACCCTCGTGGAGGCGCATTACGGGGATCGCGTCTGGGCGCTGGGCTATTTTCTGGTGGTGCTGGCTGTGGCGGCTTGGTTGTACGGAACGTTCTGGCAGCGCGCCGTCCGCCAAAGCAAGGTCTCGCTGCTGGCCGCGTTGATTCTGCTCGCGGGCGGCTACTGGTACCTGCTGGAAGGGGCGATGCAATGGCGCTCGCCAGCGGCGGCATCTGATGGCCCGATCACGGTTGAGGAGGGCGGGATTCCGTGGCAGGCCTGGAGTCCCCGGGCCGTGGAGGAGGTACGCCGCCAGGGCCATCCGGTGCTCGTGGACTTCACGGCACGCTGGTGTCTCACCTGTCAGGTCAACAAGAGGTTTGCCCTCGAGGTCCCGGCGGTGCGCGAGAAACTGCGGGAGATCGGGGCAGTGGCCTTTCTGGCCGATTACACGCATTTTTCGCCGGAAATCGGTGCCGAACTGAAACGGTTCGGCCGGGCCGGCGTCCCGTTGGTGGTCGTCTATCCGGCGGATCCCTCAAAGGAACCCTTGGTGCTGCCCGAGGCCCTCACGCCCGGCATCGTGCTGGAAGCCCTGGATCAGGCCGCCCGCTGAACGCAGGATAAACAGGGGCCGGAGTTGTCGGGCGGGAACCCACGAGCGAAGGAGTGCCCGCTCCGGCCGACGGACTGCCGGGAGCGGTGTGGTTGACGACCCCGGGCGCAGGGTGTCAGAGCGCGCGCTTGCGGCTCAGCGTGTGGGTGGCGTAGCCGTAATAGGCCTCGGCCGCCTCCATGAGGGTCTCCGAAAGCGTCGGATGGGGATGCACCGTGAGGGCGATGTCCTCGGCGGTGGCACCCATTTCAAGCGCCAGAGTGGCCTCGGCAATGAGCTCGCCGGCGCCGTGCCCCACGATCCCCACGCCCAACACGCGGTCGCTCTCCGGATCCACGATCAACTTGGTCATGCCGTCGGTGCGATCGAAAGAAAGGGCCCGACCCGAGGCGGACCACGGGAAACGGGACACCTCGTGCGGGATGCCGCGTTCCTTGGCCTCGGCTTCCGTCAGGCCGCACCAGGCCAGTTCGGGGTCGGTGAACACGACGGCCGGAATGACGATGTTCTCGAAGCGGCTCTCCTCCCCGTTGATCACTTCGACGGCGATGCGCGCCTCCTTGTGCGCCTTGTGCGCCAAAAGGGCACCTCCCACCACGTCCCCGATGGCGTAAATGCGGGGATCGTCCGTCTGCATGTACTCGTTGACCTTGATGAACCCCTTGTCGGTGAACTGGACCTTGGTGTTTTCCAGTCCCAGATCCTGCGTGTTGGGCACCCGGCCCACGGCCACCAGCACGCGGTCGTAGAGCTCCTCCACCTTCTGCCCGTTGTACTCGATGACGGCGCGAATCTGTTTGCCCGCCGTGGCCATGCTGACGACCTTTGCCTGCAGTCGAATCTCCTTGAACGCCTTTTGAGCGCGCTGGACCACCGGACGCGAAAGATCAGGATCCGCCCCGGCCAGGACCTTGTCCAATGCCTCCACCAACACCACCTCGCTGCCCAGGGCGGCGTAAACGGTGCCCAGCTCCATCCCGATGTACCCGCCGCCCACCACCAGCAGCCGGCGCGGGATCTCCTCCACTTCGAGCGCCTCCGTGGAGGTCATGATCCGGGGATTCCCCAGGTCGAACACCTTGGGCATGGCCGGTAGCGAACCCGTCGCAACGATGGCTTTTTGATAACGGATGAATTTCTGACCCTCCTCGGTCTCCACGCGCAGGGTTTGAGAATCCTCGAAATAGCCGCGCCCGCGCAGGACCTGCACGTTCCGTTTCTGCGCCAGAAAAGCCACGCCTCCTGCCAGCTTCTCCAAAATGGACTCCTTCCATGCCCGCAATTTGTTCAGGTCCACAAAGGGCGGCCCGAAGGCAATGCCGCGATGGGCGGATTCCCGCGTCTCGGTGATCAGATGCGTGGCATGCAGCAACGCCTTGGAAGGAATGCACCCCACGTTGAGGCACACCCCGCCCAGGCGCTTGTCTTTTTCCACCAGGATGACCTTCTTCCCCAGGTCGGCGGCATAGAACGCCGCCGCATAACCGCCGGGGCCCGCACCCACCACCACAAGTTCGGTCTCGATCGGCTGCATAAAACTGGTCCCTCGCCGGGGTTTCAAAGGGCCGCGCCTTTCGCGGCGTCACAACCGGACGGCGTCCTCGGGGAAATCCTCGAGGGCCCGCACCAGATCCACGATGAACCGCGCCGCGGATCCGCCGTCTATGACCCGGTGGTCGTAACTGACGGCCAGCGGCACCATCAACCGGGGCGTGACCTGGCCGTCCCGCACCACCGGCTTGACCGTGCCCCGACCCACCCCGAGGATCGCCACCTCCGGGCGGTTCACAATCGGCGTGAAATGGCCCCCCCCGATGGCCCCCTGATTGGAGATCGTGAAACTGCCGCCCTGCATCTCTTCCCGCGCCAGTTTGCGCTCCCGCGCGCGTTGTGCCAGAGACTCGATTTCCCGGGCCAGCTCCAGCAGCGATTTCTTGTCCGCATCCCGCAGCACGGGCACCAGCAGGCCATGTTCGGTGTCCACCGCCAGCCCGATGTGGTAATACTCCTTGACCACCAGTTCGCGGGCCACCTCGTCCAGACTGCTGTTGAACACCGGATGTTTGCGCAGGGTTTCCACCACGGCCCGCACGATGAAGGGTGTCACGGTGAGTTTGACCCCCTTCTGTTCGTAGGCACCTGCGTGCGCCTTGCGCAGCTCGTTGATCCGGGTGAAATCCGCCTCGTCAAACTGGGTGACGTGCGGAATGGCGTTCCAACTCTGCCACATCCGCCGCGCAATGACTTCGCGCAGCGTGGTGAGCGGCTCGCGCCGGACCGGCCCCCACTTGGAGAAGTCCACCGGTTCGGCAGGAGGAGGCCCTGGAGGAGCCGCGGCAGGAGCGGCCGCCGGCGCGGGCTGCCGCGACACGACCTGCTTGTACTTCACCGCGATGCGCTGCAACCGCTGGATGTAGTTGCGCAGGTCCTGCCGGGTGATCCGCCCGCCCGGATCCGTTCCGCGAACCTTGCTCAGGTCAATCCCCAGTTCCCGCGCCAGACGACGAACCGAGGGCGGTGCCACCGGCGCTGCCACGGGCCGTGGAGCTTCTTCTTCCTCCTCTTCCTCTACCTCCACTGCGTGCTCGAACCCGGCGGCGGCGCCTTCTTCAGCCGGTTCCTCCACTTCTTCCGGAGGCGGCGCGGCGGGTTTCGCCGCGCGCCGGCGGCTTTCCGCAGGCTTGGACGCTCCGGCCTCCGCCGGGGCGGCACCGGCACCGGTTTGAAGCTTCAGGATCCGTTGGCCGACCGAAACCTTCTCGCCCGGCTTGACGCACACCTCGACCACCGTTCCAGCGTGCTCGGCCGGAATGGTGGCGATTGCCTTTTCGTTCTCCAACTCCAGCAGTGGCTGGCCGGGACTGACCGTGTCGCCCGGTTTGACCAGTACACTCACCACCACGCCACTGTCGGCACCTTCTCCCAGAGGTGGAAGTTTGATGTCCATGATTCGCAAACGTCCGGGAATGTTAATCCGGAGGGCCCTGTTGGCAAGCCTCAGCACCCGGCGTTGGCCGCACAACGGCGCCGTTTCGCCGGGCCGCGGCGGAGTCCGGATCCGTCCGCAGCGCGGCGAGCACGGCAGTCTGGAGGGAGTTCCATCGGCACGAACAGCGTCGCGGCAGGGCCGCATGGCACAAGCCTGGGCCGCCACGCCCGGGGCCCCCCCTTCCATGCGCCGTACCCCGGCAGCTTGTGCCCGTGCCCGTCCTCACCCGGAATGCGCAGGCTCCCGAACAGGTCCTTCGGTCTCCTTCCCTGTGCCGGACCGCCGGGTCCCATCAGGGTCCTCTCACGGCTGGCGAACAGGGAGTCCGGAGCACCCCGGCACTTGCTGGCGCCGGAGTCCGTGAGAAAAAAGCTGCCGGGCGGCGGACCGGCTTGTTGATTGGACAAGTCGAGGACCCTGCTCCATAATCATGTGCGATGTTGAAGACCGGATGCAGACTTCGCTCCTGCGGACTCATTCAGGCGGTTTTCTCGGGTGAGCAACATGCGTATGGCGGCTTTTTGCGCGGCCGGAGGCCGCGTGTCCGGGCCACACCTTGTCCCGCCTCGCCGAAACGGGCGGAGCCAGATCGTATACTTTGGGGATCGAGGCGGGGTGCAGGGCCTGCTGCAGGGCCTTGGTGCAACACGGCTCGTCGCGCGACTTCGCCGGCGGCCTGGATCCCTTCTGGGTATGCGTGCCCGGTTTCCTGATCTGTGAACGGGTCGGACGACCCCGTCGGGCTGTGGCCTGACAAATTGGGTTCCCTGGGTCCCACCACGGCCCGGCCCATCGCACGTACCATGAATGAAGAAGAACCGCACCCAGACATCGCTGAAAAGAACGGCCGGACCGGCCATACGCATCGCGCGAACCCGCAAGTCCGCCGCGATCGCGCAGCCGGCCGCGGAATCGCGACCCCCTGAGACGGACCACCCGGGCATGCCCGAAGACCGCGTCGGCCGCGCTCGCGTGATCATCGAGGGTATCGCCCCCGAGATTGATGCTGGACGTTATCCCATCAAACGTGTCGTCGGAGAAAAGGTCGTCGTGGAGGCGGACATTTTCGCCGACGGCCACGACGTCCTGTCCGCCCGGCTGCTGTACCGCCAAGCCGGCGAATGCGAATGGCACGAGACCCCCATGATTCCGCTGGTAAACGACCGGTGGCGGGCGGAATTCGAAGTCACGCAGATCGGCAGGGCTTGGTACTGTCTGGAAGCCTGGGTGGATCATTTCAAAACCTGGCGCCGGGATACTGAAAAAAAGAAAAACGCGGGCCAGGACATTTCCGCGGAATTGTTGATCGGAGCGCGGCTCTTGGAAGAAGCGGCGGAACGGGCTCCGGCCGAAGCGGCCCAGCTTCGTGCCTGGGCGGCGCGGCTGTCCGAAAAAGACCCCGCCACCTTGGAAGAACGGGTCCGACTGGCCCTCGGCGACGAAGTGGCCGCGGTCATGGAACGGTGCCCGGACCGGCGCTTCGCCACGCGCTACGAACGGGAGCTCTGTGTGGTCGTGGACCCCGTGCTGGCCCGTACGGGTGCGTGGTACGAGATGTTTCCCCGTTCCTGTCCGGGCAAAAAGGGTCGCCACGGCACGTTCCGTGATGTGGAGGCGCAGTTGCCGCGCATCGCCGCCATGGGATTCGATGTCCTCTATTTCCCGCCCATCCACCCCATTGGACACACCTATCGCAAGGGCCGGAACAACAACCCGGTCTGCCAGCCGGGTGATCCCGGAAGCCCCTGGGCCATCGGATCGGAAGAGGGCGGTCACACCGCCATTCATCCCGAGCTCGGGACCTTGGAGGATTTCCGGCGGCTCATCACGCGAGCCCGGGAGTACGGGATCGAAATCGCGATGGACCTGGCCTGGCAATGTTCGCCGGATCACCCGTGGGTGCGCGAGCACCCGGAATGGTTCCGCAAACGCCCCGACGGCTCCATCCAATACGCCGAAAACCCGCCGAAGAAGTATCAGGATATCTACCCCCTGGACTTCGAGACCCCCGCCTGGCGTTCCCTGTGGTGGGAACTCAGAAACGTCGTGCAGTACTGGATTGACCAGGGCGTGCGGGTCTTCCGCGTGGACAATCCCCACACCAAGTCGCTCCGGTTCTGGGAATGGTTGATCCGCGAGATCAAGGACCGTCATCCGGAGATCATCTTTCTGTCGGAAGCCTTCACCCGGCCGAAGCTCATGTACGCCCTGGCCAAACTCGGCTTTTCCCAGTCGTACAACTACTTTCCGTGGCGGAACACCAGGTGGGAACTGACCGAGTATTTCCGGGAACTGACCCGCACCCAGGTGCGCGAGTTTTTCCGGCCCAATCTCTGGCCCAACACACCGGACATCCTGACCCAGTACCTCCAGTTCGGAGGCCGGCCGGCTTTCATCATCCGCCTGATCCTGGCGGCCACCCTGGGCGCCAGCTACGGAATCTACGGCCCGGCGTTCGAACTGTGCGTGAACCAGGCCCGCGAACCGGGCAGCGAGGAATATCTCGACTCCGAAAAGTACGAAATCAAGGATTGGAACCTCGACCAGCCGGGCAACCTCACCGACCTGATCGCCCACGTGAACCGCATCCGCCGTGAAAACCCGGCCCTTCACAGCAACGATTCCCTCGAGTTTCACACGGTGGACAACGACCAGATCATCGCCTACAGCAAGGCCACGCCCAACCTTGAGAACATCATCCTCACCGTCGTGAACCTGGATCCCCACCACGTCCAGAGCGGATGGGTCACGCTGAACCTGGAGAGCCTCGGCCTCCAGCCCGACCGGGTCTTCCAGGTGCACGACCTGCTCACCGGCGACCGGTACCTCTGGCAGGGTTCGCGGAACTATGTGGAATTGCGCCCGCATCTCATGCCCGCCCACGTCTTCCGCGTGCGCCGGCACGTCCGAGCCGAACGCGATTTCGACTACTTCATGTGAAAAGCAACCCGAAAAACGCCTTGGCCAGGCGAACCGTATCCTCCGAATCGCTCCCGTCCGAGCCTTACTGGTACAAGAGCGGTGTCATTTACGAGGTCCATGTCCGCGCCTTTTACGACAGCAACGGCGACGGCATCGGGGATTTCCAGGGGCTGACGCAGAAACTCGACTATCTCAAGGACCTCGGCGTCACAGCCGTCTGGCTCCTGCCGTTCTATCCCTCGCCACTGAAGGATGACGGATACGACATCGCCGATTATTACGGGGTGCATCCCATCTACGGCGCCCTCGCCGATTTCAAACATTTCCTGCGCGAGGCTCACCGGCGCGGCCTCCGGGTCATCACCGAATTGGTTCTCAACCACACCTCCGACCAGCACCCGTGGTTCCAGCGCGCCCGGCGTTCCCCGCCGGGATCGCGCTGGCGCAACTTTTACGTCTGGAGCGACACCGCGGACCGTTACAAGGAGGCCCGCATCATCTTCAAGGACGTGGAACATTCCAACTGGGCATGGGACCCGGTCGCACGCGCCTACTACTGGCACCGGTTCTTCTCGCACCAGCCCGACCTCAATTACGACAACCCGGAGGTCCACCGCGAAATCATCAAGGTCGTGGATTTCTGGCTCGACCTCGGCGTGGACGGGCTCCGTCTCGACGCCGTGCCGTACCTCTACGAACGCGAGGGCACCAGTTGTGAGAACCTGCCGGAGACCCACGCCTTTCTCAAGAAGCTGCGCGCCCACGTGGACGAAAAATATCAGGGCCGCATGCTCCTGGCCGAGGCCAACCAGTGGCCCGAGGACGCCGCGGCCTACTTCGGTGAAGGCCGGGGCGACGAATGCCACATGGCCTTTCATTTCCCGCTCATGCCGCGGCTCTTCATGGCCTTGCGCATGGAGGATCGAACCCCCATCGTGGACATCCTCGAACAAACGCCCCCCATCCCGGAAACCGCCCAGTGGGCCCTCTTCCTGCGCAACCATGACGAGTTGACCCTCGAAATGGTCACCGACGAGGAGCGCGATTACATGTACCGGGCCTATGCCCATGTTAATCAGGCCCGGCTCAACCTCGGCATCCGCAGACGCCTCGCCCCGCTCCTGGGCAACGACCGCAAACGAATCGAGTTGCTGAACGCGCTGCTGCTCTCCCTGCCCGGCACGCCCGTCCTCTACTACGGCGACGAAATCGGCATGGGCGACAACATCTTCCTGGGCGACCGCAACGGGGTCCGCACCCCCATGCAGTGGAGCTCGGACAAAAACGCCGGCTTCTCCCGCGCCAACCCGCAGAGCTTGTATCTCCCCGTCATTTACGACCCGGAATACCACTACGAGGTCGTCAACGTGGAGGCCCAACTGCGCAATCCCCACTCCCTGCTGTGGTGGATGCGCCGGTTGCTGGCCCTTCGGAAACGCTGGCGCGCGCTGGGCGAGGGGAAATGCGAGTTCCTCCACCCGGAAAACCGCAAGATCCTCAGTTACCTCCTGCGATACGAGAATGAGACCCTCCTGGTGGTGGCGAACCTGTCGCGGTTTGTCCAGGCGGTCGAACTCGACCTCGCGGCCTTCCGGGGATACGTGCCCGTCGAACTGTTCGGCCGCACGGAATTCCCCGTCATCCGGGATAAGCCCTACTTCCTGACCCTGAGCCCCCACGCCTTTTTCTGGTTCTCGCTCGAACCCAAGAGCGCGGTCCTCACCTGGCTGGCGGGACCCGAGGCCCCCGCCGCCGGGGCGGTCCGGCCCGCACTCGCCGTCCCGGACCGCTGGACCCGGGTCGTCGAGGACACGTACCGCGCACGCTTCGAGGCCGCCCTCCAACAGTGGTTGCCCCACCGGCGGTGGTTCGGTGGCAAGGCCCGGCCCGTCACCGGCCTGCACCTCCGGGAATGGGTGGAAATGCCGCTGGAACACGGATCCGCACTGCTCTGCTTCGTTCAGGTGGACTATGCCCAGGGAGAGTCCGACCTCTACGTGGTCCCTCTGACCTTCGCGCAAAACGAGGTTGCTCAAAAACTGCTCCGGGACAACCCCGCCGCCGTGTTGTGCGACCTCCAGCTCACCCGCACCTCCGACCAGGGCGTCATCCACGATGCCCTCGTGGATCGCGCCTTCTGCCGGAAACTGGCCGAGTGGATCGGCTCGCGCAGCCGCATCCGGGCCGCCGGGGGCGAACTGATCGCCACGCGCACGCCCCTGTTCCGCCGTCTCCTGGAGGGTGCCGCCGTGCCCGAGCCCCAACCCGCCCGCGCTGAGCAGAGCAATTCATCCGTACTCTATGGTGACAAGTTCATCCTGAAACTCTTCCGCCGCGGCGACGTGGGCGTGAACCCGGACCTGGAGATCACACACTTCCTCACCGCCCGCGAATTCCCGTACGCCCAGCAACTCGCCGGGGCACTGGAGTTCGTCCGACAGGACAATCAACGCATCACCCTGGCCACGTTGAACCGGTTCATCCCCGGTGCACGCGACGCCTGGTCCCACACCCTGGACGCACTGGGGCGGTACTTCGATCGCGTCGCCACTTTCCTGCATGAGGGCCGTGTACCACCGGCCGAGCCCGTACCGCCGCCGCGCTGGATACGCCTGGCTGTATCGGAAGAGGTCGGTCAGACCGTCGGCACCTACCTCGAGCTGGCCCGGCTCCTGGGTGAACGCACCGCCGCTCTTCACCTGGTCCTGGCCTCCGAAACCGAAGACCCCGCGTTCGCGCCGGAATCGTTCACACCGCACTATCTCCGCGGGCTGTTTCAAGCGTTGCGAAACCTGGCCCGGCAAAACCTGGGGCTGCTCCGGCACCGGCTGGCCTCCCTGCCCGCCGCAGTCCAACCGCTGGCCGAGCAGGTCCTGGCACGCGAACCCGCCATCATCGGACTGTACCGGCGCTTGTACGAGAAAGGCGTTCAGGCGCGCCGGATCCGGTGTCACGGCGACTATCACCTCGGTCAGGTGCTCTACACCGGCAAGGACTTCGTCATCATTGACTTCGAGGGCGAACCGGCCCTGGCCCTGAGCGAGCGGCGCATCAAACGGTCGCCCTTGCGGGATGTCGCAGGCATGCTGCGTTCCTTCGACTACGCCGCATGGGCCGGGCTGGAAGAGCACATCCAGCGAGGTGGCCTCCAGCCGGAGCAGCGGCCCCGCTACCAACCCTGGGTGAAGTTCTGGGTGCAAACCGTCAGCGCGGTCTACCTGCAGGCGTACCTCGACCAGATCCAGCCCGCTCAACTGCTGCCCCCGTCCGAAGAAGACCTGGCCCTCATGCTGGAAGCCTACCTGCTCAACAAAGCCGTGTACGAACTGGCCTACGAACTGAACAACCGACCGGATTGGATCCGGATCCCCCTGCAGGGAATCCTGCAGCTGCTTCCGGAAGAAGCCCGGCCATGAGTGAATCGACTCTCGTACAACTCGCTTCCTGGCTGGAACCCGCCGAGTGGGAAGCATTTCGCTCCGGCACCTGGTGCCGTGCCTGGCAAAAACTGGGCGCCCGCCCAACCGTTTACCAGGGCACGCCCGGAACCCATTTTGCCGTTTGGGCGCCTCGGGCGGCACGGGTATCCGTAACCGGCGACTTCAACCGTTGGACCCCGCACTCTCACCCGCTCCAGCCCTGGGGCGGAACCGGTTTTTGGACCGGGTTCGTCCCCGGCGTGGGACCTGGCGCAAAGTACCGCTTCCATGTTGTGCCCCGCGTGAGCGTCCGGGGCGTGGACAAGCTGGATCCGTTTGCCTTTCGCCAGGAACTTGGCGGCGAGCCGGTCTCGGTCGTCGGTGTGCCCCACTTTTCGTGGAAGGACGCCCACTGGATGCGCACCCGCGCAGAGGCCCAGTCCCCTGCCAGGCCGGTTTCCATCTACGAGGTCCATCTGGGCTCATGGATGCGTGTGCCCGAGGAGGGAAATCGGCGCCCGACGTATCGCGAGCTCGCACCGCGCCTGGCCGACTATGTGCACCATCACGGCTTTACTCATGTCGAGTTGCTGCCGATCACCGAGCATACCGAAGACGCTTCCCTGGGATACCAACCGCTGAGCTTCTTCGCCCCGACCGCGCGACACGGCTCTCCCGAGGAACTGATGGAACTGGTGGACACCCTGCATCGGGCCGGTGTCGGCGTCGTGTTCGACTGGGTGGCGTGGCGATTCGATGCCGCCCCCTTCGGACACGGCAGGTTCGATGTCGCACCTCTTTACGAGACGGTACCGGCCGATCCCTTGGGCGGACAGGGTTCCGTGCGCTTCGATTTCAGCCGCCCGGAGGTGCGGAGCTTTCTCCTCAGCAGCGCGGTTTTCTGGCTGGAGCATTATCACGGAGACGCACTGCGTCTGGGCCGGTTGAGCCGGTTGTTGGAGCCCGCCGGGGAGCACGGCGGCCCGACCCCGGGGAGCGAAGACCCCGCAGCCATCACCTTCCTCCGGCAGCTCAACCAGATCGTCTCCCGCGAGTGCCCCGGCGCGCTGACCATGGCAGCCGAGACCGGCGGCCGGCTGCAGGTCGCCCGACCGGTTCATTTGGGCGGCCTGGGGTTCGGACGGGAATGGGACGCCGGCTTTGCAGCCGATCTTTTGGACTATCTGAGCCGCGACCCGCTCCACCGCAAGTTCTGCCATGAACTGCTCACCCGCCGCCTGGAAGCACCCTTCCGGCCGAACCTCCTGCTGCCTCTCTCCCATGCGGACGCCTCTCCCGGAGGGCCCTCGTTACTGGCGCGCATGCACGGCGATCCGGGATCCAAATTCGCCCACTTGCGCCTGCTCCTTGCCTGTCTGTTTTTCCAGCCGGGCAAGAAACTCCTGTTCATGGGCGGCGAATTCGGCCAGTGGCAATCCTGGCGGCCGGATACCAGCCTGGATTGGCACCTGATCGCCGACGGCAATCCGCACAACGGACTGCAGAAACTCGTCGGCACGTTGAACGGGCTGTACCGCAACCATCCGGCCCTTCATGCAACCGACGACCATCCGGAGGGTTTCCAATGGGTGGACCCTCACGACCGGGACGAGAGCACTCTCTCCTGGTTGCGTAAGGATCCTCAAACCGGCGAAGTTTTGCTGGTGACCTGCAACTTCACGCCCGTGCTCCGGCAGGGAAGAAGACTGGGCGTCCCGCGCCCGGGCACGTGGCGCGAGATCTTCAACAGCGACGCTCCCGAGTACGGAGGGCAGGGCAGGGGTAACTTCGGCGGAGTGGACGCCTTTCCCATCCCCTGGCACGGACAGCCGCACAGCGTGGTCGTCACTCTGCCGCCGCTGGCCGCCGTGGTCTTTTAATCTGTTTGAGGAAGTGTTTTCATATGGATCGTTACCTTTGCATTCACGGCCATTTCTATCAGCCGCCGCGGGAAAATCCCTGGCTGGAAGCGGTGGAACTCCAGGATTCCGCCTATCCCTATCACGATTGGAACGAGCGGATCACCGCCGAATGTTATGCCCCCAACACCACCGCACGCGTATTGGATGGTGAGGGCCGAATCGTGGATATCGTCAACAATTTCGAGCGCATCAGTTTCAATTTTGGCCCCCCCCTGCTGGCCTGGATGAAGGACAATGCCCCCGATATCCTGGCCGCCGTGGTGGCCGCGGACCATCAAAGCCGCAGCCGCTACGCCGGACACGGTTCCGCCCTGGCCCAGGCCTACAACCACATGATCCTGCCGCTGGCCAATCGGAGGGACAAGGTCACCCAGGTCCGTTGGGGGATCCGCGCTTTCGAATACTACTTCGGTCGCAAGCCCGAGGGACTCTGGTTGCCCGAATGCGCCGTGGACACGGAGAGCCTGGAAGTGCTGGCGGAACACGGGATCACCTTCACCATTCTCTCGCCGTTCCAGGCCGCGCGGGTCCGCCCCATCGGCACCTCCGATTGGCGGGACGTCAGCGGCGGACGCATCGATCCCTCGCAGGCATATCTGGCGCGGCTACCGTCCGGACGCAGCATCGCTCTTTTCTTCTATGACGCACCAGTGTCCAAGGCCGTCGCATTCGAACGGCTGCTCAACGACGGGTTGGTCTTCGCCGAGCGACTCATGGACGGCTTCGACCACAGCCGCGGGCATCCACAACTCATGCACATCGCCACCGACGGAGAGTCCTACGGACACCACCATCGCTTCGGTGAAATGGCCCTGGCCTACGCCCTTCGCCATATCGAGGAAAACGGACTGGCGCGATTGACCAATTACGCCGAGTTCCTCGAAAAACACCCGCCCACCCACGAGGTCCAGATCCATGAGCCCAGCGCCTGGAGTTGTCCACACGGGGTGCGGCGATGGTACGCCGACTGTGGCTGCAACAGCGGGGGCCGACCCGGCTGGCGACAACATTGGCGGCAGCCCCTGCGCGAGGCGTTGGATTGGTTGCGCGACCGTCTGACACCGGCCTACGAGCAGCGCGCGGCCGAGTTCTTTGCCGACCCCTGGCAGGCCCGGGACGCCTACATCGACGTCATCCTCGACCGTGCGGAGGAGCGGGTGAACCGATTCATGGAACAACAGGCCCGCCGCGCGCTCACCGGCGAGGAGCAGGTCACCTGCCTGCGCCTGCTGGAGTTGCAGCGCCATGCCATGTTGATGTACACGAGCTGCGGATGGTTCTTCGACGAGATCTCCGGCTTGGAAACTGTGCAGATCCTGCAGTACGCCGGGCGCGTCGTCCAACTGGCACAAAACGTGTTCGGCGAGGACCTGGAACCGGAGTTTCTGGCCAGACTCGAGAAGGCCCCCAGCAACATCCGGGAACACCGGAACGGCCGCGTGGTGTACGAGAAGTTCGTCAAACCCGCCATCGTCGACCGGGAGAAGCTCGGCGCCCATTTCGCCGTCAGTTCGCTTTTCGAGGACTACCCGGATCGCGCCAGGATCTACGCCTACACCTTCGAACAAGAAGACCGCCATGTGCTCACCGCCGGGCGGGCGCGGCTGGTGATGGGTCGGACCCGGGTGATCTTCGAGACGACACGGGCCGCCGATCGCATCAGTTATGCCGCCCTGCACCTCGGCGATCACAACGTCAATTGTGGCGTGCGCGAGTACCAGGGCGACGACGCCTACGCACAACTGCTCCGGGAACTGGGAGAGGCCTTCGGCCGGGCCGATTTCCCCGAGGTCATCCGGCTGATGGACCGGCACTTCGGCGAATCGAATTACTCCCTGAAGAACCTGTTCCGGGACGAACAGCGCAAGGTCCTCCAACAAATCCTGGCCAGCACCGCCCAGAACATCGAAACCCACTACCGCCAGATCCTCGATCAGTACATGCCCCTCATCCGGTTCCTCAAAACCATTGGCGCCCGCCTGCCCGCCCCGCTCCAAAACACCGCCGATTACATCCTGGCCTGCGAGCTCAGACGACAGTTCGAAGCCGACGACGCCGATCCTCAGCAGATCCGCATCCTCCTGGACAACGGCGAAAGCCTCAACATCGAACAACACGGAGAGGCCCTCGGCTACGCCATCAAGGCCCAGCTGGACCGGCAGCTCGAGCGGTTGACCCGGAACCCGGAGGATCTGAACCGCCTGGCACGCACCGCCGACCTGGCCGAACTGGTCCACCGAATGGGCGTGGAGGTCAATTTGTGGAAAACCCAGAATCTCTATTTTCACCTGTTGAAAGAGGTCGCGCCCGGTTGGGAGGACAAGGCCGCCCGGGGCGATCCCGCCGCTCAACAGTGGCGGGAACATTTCCGGCGACTGGGTGAACAGTTGGGGTTCAAGGTTTGACCACATGAGCGGACAAGCCCCTTCGGCTCCGGAACGGGTGGTGCCGCGCGCCACCTACCGCCTCCAGCTCCATGGCCAATTCACCCTGCCCGACGCCCTCCGCCGCGTCCCCTATCTCCATGCCCTGGGCATCAGTCACCTTTACGTTTCGCCCCTCACGAGCGCCTGCCCCGGCAGCACCCACGGCTATGACGTGTGCGATCCCACACGGCTCAATCCCGAACTCGGCACGGAAGAGGACCTGGCTGCACTGGTGGCGGAACTGCGGCGGAGGGGCATGGGACTGGTCGTGGACATCGTGCCCAACCACATGGGTATCTGTGGCCCCCACAACCCTTGGTGGTGGGATCTGTTGAAGCACGGACCCGCAAGCCGTTTTGCCCGGTATTTCGACGTCGAGTGGGAGGCGCCCATCCCGGACTGCCGGGGACGTGTTCTGTTGCCCGTGCTCGGCGATCTCTACGGCCGTGTGCTTGCGCGCGGGGAGGTCAAACTCGTGCGAGAATCGGGTGAAATAAGGGTTGCTTATCATCAGCACCGCTTTCCCCTGGACCCGGAAACCCTGCCGGACACGGCGGATCTGGATGACCCGGCTCTGGCCGCATTGTCCGCCGATCCCGAGGCACTCCATGCCCTGCTCGAACGCCAGCATTACTCCCTGGCCTGGTGGCGCCGGGGGCTGCGCGAGCTGAATTACCGCCGGTTTTTCGACATCGCAAGCCTCGCCGGCGTGCGTGTCGAGGATCCGGAGGTTTTCGAGGCGGGTCACACCCTCATCCGCCGCTGGTACGAAAAGGGATGGATCGACGGATTGCGCGTGGATCATCCGGATGGTTTGCGCGATCCCACTGCCTACTTCCAACGGCTGCGCGCCCTTGCGCCCGGGGCATGGATCGTGGCGGAAAAGATTCTGCAGCCGGACGAAACCCTGCCGGAAGACTGGCCGGTGGACGGTACCACCGGTTATGAATTCATCCGACGCGTCACAGGACTCTTCGTGGATCCTTCCGGCGAAGGGCCGTTGACCGATTTCTACGCCCGGTTTACCGGCGAACCGGCCGAGTTTGCCCGCGTGCTCGAACAGAGCAAACGTCTCGTGCTGGACGACCTGCTGGTGACCGAGATGAACCGCCTGGTGCGTCTGCTGCAGGATCTGACCGAACGGCACTGGCGCCTCCGCGATCTCTCTGCGGAAGACCTTCGAACCGGCCTCACGGAGTTGATTTGCCAGTTGCCGGTGTATCGCACCTACGTTCAGCCCTCCCGGGAAAAGGTGGCGCCGCATGACGAGACCATGCTGGCCTGTGCTTTCGAGAACGCCCGCCGCCGGCACCCGGCGTTGCCCGCCGAGGTTTTCGACCTGCTGGAGCAGGTGCTGCGGCTGCGCATTTCCGGCCCGGTCGAGGAGGAATTCCTCCTGCGCTTCCAGCAACTGACCGGACCCGCCATGGCCAAGGGCGCGGAAGATACCGCCTGTTATCGCTTCAACCGCCTCATTGCCCTCAACACGGTCGGAGGCGATCCCGCCCGTTTCGGCCTTTCCCCCGAAACGTTCCTTCACGAATGCCGCGAAAGCGCAAAACGCTGGCCGCATTCCATGCTGGCCACCTCCACACACGACACCAAGCGTGCCGGCGACGTCCGCATCCGCATCTGCCTGCTCTCCGAGATCCCCGACCGGTGGGAACAGGCCGTGCGTACGTGGTCGGCCATGAACGAGAAATACCGCCTCAACGGCTGGCCGGATCGCAACCTCGAGTACTTCTATTACCAGACACTCTTCGGGGCCTGGCCCATCTCCGCGGATCGGGCACGGACAGTCATGGTCAAGGCCGCGCGCGAGGCCAAACAGCATACCTCATGGCTGCAACCGAACACCGCCTACGAGCAGGCACTGGAACATTTCGTGTGTGCCACGCTGGCTGACACGGAATTCCTCGCCGCTTTCGAAGCGTTCTTGCAGCCCATCCTCGAGGCCTGGCACATCCATGCCCTGGGCCAGACCCTTTTGAAACTGACCGCCCCCGGCGTGCCGGATTTCTACCAGGGGGACGAGCTGTGGGAACTCAGCCTGGTCGACCCGGACAACCGCAGGCCGGTCGACTTTGACCTCCGCGAGCGCATGCTGCAGGAGATGACATCCGTGACCGTCGAAGAAATCTGGCGCCGCCGGAAAGAGGGATGGCCCAAACTGTGGGTTATCCAGCGAACCTTGCAACTGCGCAAGGAACATCCCGATGCGTTCCGCGGCGACGCCGCCTGCGACCTCGCCGAGGTCCGGGGCAGCAAAGCCGCGCATGTCCTGGCTCTCCTGCGCGGCCAGCGAATCGCCGCTGTCGTGCCCCGCCTGGTCCTGCGCCGGGGAGGCGATTGGGGTGATACCACCGTCAGCCTGCCCGAGGGCCGCTGGACCAACTTTTTCACCGGCACAACCCTCGCCGGCGGCACACGGCCCGTTCAGGAATGGCTCGGTCCTTTCCCCGTGGCCCTTTGGTTGCGCAAGGATTCCGCATGAAACAAACGTTCCGTGTCTGGGCAATTCTCCCGAAGCGCGTGGAGTTGGTGCTGGCGGACCGACGCCTGCCCATGACCCCAGGCCCCGACGGTTGGTGGGAGACCATGGTTGACGTTGCTCCGGGCACCGATTACGGGTTCCTCCTCGACGGCGAGGGACCGTTTCCGGATCCGCGCTCGCCCTGGCAGCCCCACGGGGTGCATGGCCTCTCCCGTGTCGTGGACCACGGCGCCTTCGCCTGGTCGGATCATGATTTCCGACCGCCGCCGCTGGCCTCGGGCCTCGTCTACGAGTTGCACGTGGGCACATTCACTCCCGAGGGAACGTTCGACTCCGCCATCGGCCGCCTCGACCACCTCGTCGAACTGGGCGTGACCCACGTGGAATTGATGCCCGTGAACGAGTTCTCCGGCGAACGGGGTTGGGGATACGACGGCGTGGACCTTTTTGCCCCTCACCATAGCTACGGAGGGCCAGACGGACTCAAGCGCTTCGTCAACGCGTGCCATGCCCGTGGCCTGGCCGTCCTTTTGGACGTGGTGTACAACCACCTGGGACCCTCCGGCAACTATCTGGGACGTTTTTCCCCCTATTTCAATGACCGATATCACACGCCCTGGGGCCCCGCCGTCAATTTCGACGGCCCCTACAGCGACGAGGTCCGGCGGTTTTTCTGTGACAATGCCCTCATGTGGCTGCGCGACTACCATTTCGACGGGCTCCGCCTCGACGCCGTCCACGCCATTTTCGATCAAAGTGCACGTCCGTTTCTCGAACAGCTCGCCGACGAGGTCCGCGAGCTCTCGCGCACCCGTGGCCGGCCGCTCCTCCTCATCCCGGAGAGCGACCTGAACGATCCCCGCCTGCTTTGGCCGCGGGAACGCGGAGGTTTCGCCCACGACGCGCAGTGGAGCGATGATTTCCACCATGCCCTCCACGCCCTGCTCACCGGTGAACGCAAGGGATACTATGCCGACTTCGGCACCTTGGCGCACCTCGCCAAGGCCCTGCGCCAGGCCTACGTGTACGACGGTTGCTATTCCCACTATCGAAAGCGATCCCACGGCCGTAAACCCGAGGGCCTCGACGGATCCCGGTTCCTGGGCTACGCGCAGAACCATGATCAGGTGGGGAATCGGGCCCGCGGCGAGCGGCTCTCCCAGCTGCTCAATCAACGGCGCCTCAAAATCGCCGCTGCCCTGGTGCTGACCTCGCCTTTCGTGCCCCTGCTGTTCCAGGGTGAGGAATGGGCCGCCTCCAGCCCTTTTCTCTACTTCACGGATCACCGTAAACCCGAGCTGGCCCGGGCCGTCCGGGAGGGCCGCCGCCGGGAGTTCGCCGCGTTTGGTTGGAAACCCGAGGAGATTCCCGATCCACAGGACCCCGACACCTTCGCCTGGTCGAAATTGGATTGGTCCGAGATCCACCGGGAAGGGCATGCGGACTTGTTGGCTTGGCATCGGCAGTTGATCCGGCTGCGCCGATCCGAGCGCGCCCTGCATGCGGGCCCTCTGGACTCGGTACAGGTGGTGTTCGACGAGACGGAACAATGGCTCTCGTTTACGCGGCCGCCCTTCGGCATCGCCGTGAACCTCGGCGCTTCTGCCCGGGTGGTCCCGCTCCCCATGCGGGCTCGCACCCTTGTCCTGGCGTCCGACCCTGCCGTGGCCTTGCGGGACGGCGGTGTATGGCTGCCGCCGGATAGCGTCGCGATTCTCAAGGCCTGAGCGGTTCAGACCCGGAACCCGCCGCGGCTCCGGTTGCTGGGGCGGTTCGCTCCGACAGGTCCGGGCCTCGAACCGCTGCCGGGGAATCTGAACACCGACACGTTCGATCGCCTGCGATCCTCCGGGTACGTCCTGTCCATCGCCACCGGCCCCGGGGTGGCACGGGCCGAGCCGCACCCGCTCTTTGCACGACCGCGCACCCCAGAGCTGCCTCCGTGCCTTCCGGCGCACAGGATGGCCGTGAGGAATTCCTTTGAGATTGGCAGATTCGAGCCGTGGGCGCACACTGCTCCGGCGTGGGAAAATGAACCTGGCGGAACAGGTCCACCGGGCGGGCGTCATGGGTGCCGGCGGTGCCGGTTTCCCCACCCACGGCAAACTCTCCGGCCGTGCGGAGATCGTCATCGCCAACGGGGCCGAGTGCGAGCCGCTCCTTCACAAGGACGCTGCCATCATGAAAAACCACGCCGCAGCCCTGGTACGCGGCGTGCAGCGAGCCATGGAAGCCGTGGGCGCGTCGGAGGTCGTCATTGCCTTCAAGGCAGAGCGGGTCCGGGCCGTCGAGGCCGTGCAGGCAGCCTGCCGGGGTACCGCGATCCGCATGCACCTGTTGGGCGATTACTATCCCGCCGGTGATGAATACGACCTCGTTTACACCGTAACCGGGCGGCTCATCCCGTCGCGTGGGATTCCCCTGAACGTGGGGGTCCTGGTCAGCAACGTCGAGGCCTTTGTCAATGTGGCCGCCGCAGCAGACGGCCGGCCCGTCACGCACAAAACCCTGACAATCGCCAGCGCGGTGAGGAATCCGGTGACCTTGCGGGTGCCGATCGGAACCCCCTACCGTGATTGCATCGCGGCCGCGGAAGGCTTGCTCACCGACGAACCCGTCCTGGTTATCGGCGGGCTGATGATGGGGCAGGTCACCGACGATCTCGACACTCCCGTCACCAAAACCGCTACCGGCGTCGTGATCCTGCCACGGTCTCATCCCGTCATCCGCCGCAAGCTCATGCCCGACAACCTGCGTGCACGCATCGGCAGGTCGGCCTGTGACCAGTGCCGCTATTGCGCCGAGTACTGCCCGCGCTACCTCCTCGGTTATGCGGTGGAACCCCACCAGGTCATGCGCACGCTCGCTTTCACTGCCAGCGGGGCGGAGCTGTTAAGCCGGTGGGCCGCGCTCTGCTGCGCCTGCGGATTGTGCACCTTGTACGCCTGTCCGGAAGAACTCTACCCCAAGGAAGCTTGTGACGAGGCCAGGGCCTATCTACGCCGCGCCGGCATTCCATGGACCGGATCCACCCGGGTCAGACCTCATCCCATGCGCGAACGTCGACGAGTCCCGATCCGGTCTCTAATCCGCAGGCTCCATGTCACGGAGTTCGATCGGCCGGCACCGCTGCGCGACGTTACTCTCTCTCCCGCCCGGCTCACGCTGCCCCTCCGGCAAAGCGCCGGCGCGCCGTGCATACCCCGGGTTCGCACCGGCCAACGCGCGCACGCCGGCCAGGTCATCGGCCTGCCGCCCGAGGGAACGCTGGGAGCCCAGTTGCACGCGCCGGTGCATGCCACGGTCCGCACCGTTACCGATCAAGAAATCCTACCGGAGCCATGATCGGGATCGTCCCTCTCCTCCGAGCTTTTCCGCCACGGTCCCGGCAGGTCCCGGGAATCGGAGACCGGCACCCCGTGCTCTCTTTCGTGCACCGGGACAGGGGAATCTTCGTGCATGAAACCATCGAATTCCCGAACCCCGACCGTCCAGCGTCCCGGGAACCTGATTCGGACGCAATGCGCTCTCTTGCGCACCGGAGATTCTGAACCCATGGCGGAGACATCCATCGGCCGGATCGAACTTTCCAGCGTGGCGGCAATGGCTTTGCCGTTGCCGACACCGTTCTCAAAGGAGGCAACGCACGGCTCCTCCTCTCACGGTCCATCTGTTCGGACAAGTACATGATCCTCGTGGGCGGGGACACGGCAGCCGTGGAGGCGGCCGTGGCGGCGGGCGCCGAAGCGGCCGACGGTTGCCTGATCGACATCGTCACACTGCCCAACCCCCATCCGGACGTCTTCCTCGCCCTGGGCCGGATGCAACCGGTCGAACCGACCGGCGCCTTGGGAATCCTGGAATCGTTCAACGTGGCTGCCCTCGTCCGGGCCGCCGACGCGGCGGCCAAGGCGGCTGCCGTCCGATTGCTGGAGATCTGTATGGCCATGGCCCTCGGCGGCAAAGCGTTTTGTACCATGACCGGGGACGTGGCGTCGGTTCGAACAGCCATTGAGGCGGGACGAACCGTTCTGAGCGAGGCAGGCGTGTTGGTCAACGCGGTCGTTATCTCACGGCCTCATCCGGACGTCTACAGTGAAATCGCGTAGTCACGGATCCACCGGTATGGGCGCCCCTTCGCGCGCAGGCAGCGTCACCCTGACCCTCATTGCCGGGACCGACCCCGAGGCCGCAGCGCTGGGCGACCCACCCCCAGGAGTCCTTGGAAACGCCCTCGCCCGCCCGGCCTTACTCGAATCTGCCGCGGTTCCTCAGAGCCCCTCACGAATCGGCGTTCGGGCATTGGCCCGCTTGGAGGAACCTGCCTCCGCGGCCGGCGGGCGGAGAGGAGACGGGGGCCCCGCGGGAAACCCCGGCGGAGGTTTCACGCACGGCGACCGGCGTGAAAGCCGGGTTATTTGCGGGTCACCCTCGTCCAGAGCCTCAGCCAGCGGCTCAACTGGGCAAAGACCAGAAACTCGTTGTACACGCGCAGTTGGGCATTGCGGCCCCAGCGTTCCAATGCCGGGGGCTGCTGCATCATGTCATCCAGCACGGCAGCGATTTCGTCGGGATTGGTCGGTTCGCTCACCATCCGACCGTCCACACCATCCCGCACCTGCTGGCGCAGTCCGCACGCCGAGCTTGCCAGCACCGGCACCCCTTTCCACATGGCTTCCGTGACGGTGAGACCAAATCCCTCCCGGAGGGAATTCTGCACCACGACCACCGAGGAGCGCTGGAGTGCATTCACGATGAGGGCATTGAGCTTCCGCGAATCCATCGGCAGGCTCAGGATCACAATGTCCCGGTGGCACTCCGGCGGCAGTTCGCGATATCGGGCACACAATTCCTCCAGCACCTCAACCCCCTCCGGATCGTCCTGGATGGAGTCCGGATCCGGACCCGCCAGCACCAGTCGCACGATCTCACGCCTTCGAGTGTGCCGCATCTGGCGTTGGTTCGCCGCGGAAGGGCGGCATTGTTTGAAGCGCAAAAAGCCCTCCATCAAGGGAGCAAAACCTTTCAGGCTATCCCAACGGGACACCTGCGTCACAATGGGCCGGTAAAGCAACCCGATCTCGTCCGGTTCGGTCGCCGGTCCGAACCGGCCGTCTGCCTGAAGCCTTCGCGCCGGTGTGGGGAATGGTGCCGTCAACACCGGCGCATGCGTCCCTGCCAGCCCGGCATTGCAAAGAATCCCCACCAATTTGTGCGGGTGCAGGACGCGGTTCTTGTGGCTCAGCGGATCGATGGCCGGATGGATCACCGTGGCTCGACCCGCCAGAAAATCCGGGATGTACTCCGGCGCCGAAAACACCACGTGATCGTACACCTCCGCATGGGGCCGCAGGAATTGCCACGCCGCCCGGGTCGCTTCGTTGTGCTCGTCCAGCCCAATGTGGCAGCGCCATATCGCCTTGATTGGCAACTCGCGTCGCAACAGGCAACCGGCCCCCAGCGGCTGGGGATCGTGAACCACCAGGATGTCGTTCGGTCGCAGCAGCTCGCGAAGCCGGTCTGCATTCTCCCGACTCACCGCGTCATACAACGCCCGTGCTTCGGCATCCAGACGCGGCGTCCCCTCTCCGTGAATCAGATTGTGAATGTGCTTGGTGAGTTTGAAGAACTCCGGACGGTCCGATTCGATCACCGCCCAGTTCACCTCCAGGCCCAGTTCGCGCAACAGTTGCACCTGCGTGGGCAACATTTCCGCCACACCCCCGCCCTGCGCGGTGGAGTTCACCATCAACACGCGCCGGCTCTGCAGCCGCGGTACGAGCGTCCGCGCCTCCGCCCGCAAATCCTCCACAGCGCGCGCCAAATGCGCAAATGAGGCGTAGTCATCCAGCGACAGCGTTTTCTTGACCTCGACCAGTTTCATCGCCTTCCTCCGTTCCAGATCCCGTTCTTTACTCCCTCCCACGAGCCACCCCGTCCGGCAGCCCCGGCCGTCCGTTTTGCCCGGCGCATGGGAGAAACCGTTCGTCTGCCGCTCCTCTCGCCGCTCTTCGGCGTCCCTGCAGGCCGGCCGCAGGGACTTGCGCACCAGCGGTCCCTCATGGTTCAGCGGTCGTTGCCCCTTGCAAATACCGCACAAACCGGGCTGGATACCCGGATGGAATGTCCCCTGTACAAAAGTCGCCCCGTCCGGGCATCCACGCGAAACACCACGACCGTGTCGCTGTCCTGATGGGCCACCGAACACCAGCGCCCGTCCGGATCCAGGGCAAAATGCCGGGGTCTGCGTCGCCGCGTGTTCTCCTGTCCCAGCAACCCAATCCGACCGGACTCCGGATCCACGCGAAACATCGCAATCGAATCATGGCCGCGGTTCGATACGTACACTCACTTCCCGGACGGATGCACCGCCAGCTCGGCCGTCGTGTTCGTGGAGTGGTCGACCCCGGTGACAGCGTGGAAAGCGTTTGCAACGGATTCAACCGGCCCGACCTCCCGTCCCACCGGCAGGCGGTCAGCGTCGAATCCAGCTCGTTGACCACGTACGCGTACCGTCCATTCGGGTGAAAAGCCAAATGCCGCGGTCCGGAGCCCGGAGCCGTCGCCAGAACCGACACCGGTGCCTCCTCCAGCGCGCCACGCCACAGCCGCCACCGGTAAACCCGGACCTGGTCCGGCCCCAAATCGCATACCAACACATACCGGCCCTCCGGACTCGGCAGGCTCTGATGAGCATGCGGCCCGCGCTGCCGCTCCGGGTGAACCCCGGAACCCGTGTGACGGATCAACTGCCTGGGATCGCCCGGCCGCCCCTGCCTGTCCACTGGCAACACCGCCACACTCCCGCTCCCGTAATTCGCCACGAACAACCAACGCCCACGCGCATCCGTGGAAACGTGGCAAGGGCTGTCCCCGCCCGATAACCGTTGTCCCAAAGGGCGCAACGATCCTGCCCGCTCGTCCACGGCAAACCCGGCCACCCGGCCACCGCTGCCCCGGCCATCACCAGTCTCGCTCACCGCGTAGAGAAAGCGACCGTTCCGAGCCAAGCTCAGAAAACTCGGTGCGGCAGCTCCGCGCAAAGCTGCGGCGGCGTGAGCCGGCCCCGGATGCCGTCGAAACGCGATACGTAAATCCCCCGGCTTCCGCTGCCCGTGTACGTGCCCCAGAAAACCCACCCATCCCACTCCCACCGCCCGCCCGGCTGCGAGACCCAGTATACACACCCACAAAGCCACGCGAGGCCCGTGCATGCCCCGAAAAAACACGAATTCCCCGCCATGGCAAGTCCGTCCGGACCCACGGATGGCAGGCCCATCCTCTCAAATCCTGCCTGCCTCCGCTGCCACCCCCTGATGGGGCTTTCGGCTCCGGCCTCGAGCCGGGATCGAGGAAACCTTGCTGTCCGGACCCTCCGACTACCGACACCACCGAAGCTGCTGCATGGCCGGCCGCCTGCAGGCCGGATGGATTTGTCGTGCCACCGCTCGCACCGACAGGCCCGCGCTGAACACTCGAACCCGCGGCTCGGGCAGTACCTTGAATGGGAACGGCGCCAGTGCAGCGGCGGCAATCGCACTTGCAGGCTCACCGGTCCGGCCCGGGCCGCGCCGGATGTCCGCACTCTGCGGAGCGCGGATATCCATCAATTCAACCGGCGCAGTCCGCCCACGCTTTGTGGACTTGCCCTCGCGGACGTTGTGATGTCCACGACCTTCCCTGAAAAAGTGGCCGGGTCGACCAATGAACCCGCCGGTTGACCGCCCCCGCCCGGTGGGCCATCGGGAAGCGCCGCACTTTCCCATCCAAGGGATCCATGGCGACGGTCAGCCCCACTCTCGACGATGGTAAAGAGGCCTTTCGGCGCGGCATCCCGTTGCGCCCCTCCGAGCCCGCCACCCGGGCCCCCGACGTGCAGGGCGAGTTCGGATCGATCCCTCGTCGATCGGCCATTCGCGCCAACCGGTCCCCGGTTATCCCGCCCCGGAAACCGCCCGCCGGAACGCCCCATGCATGCACGCGGAAAAAAACCGCCCTTCTTTTCACGTGGCACGCGGGGCCACCCTGGTCGGCCCTGCAGCCGGCTTGGCGCCGGACGAGGCCCGGGCATGCACCCGGACGAGCTCGAGCTCCGAGCCGGGCAGCTGTATGAGCAGAGCCCGGCTGGTGACGCATGCGCCCTGCGCGCGGCCATGCATGCCACGGCGTCATCCCTTCGGCACTACTGGCGCGTGCTGGAATCCATGACCCAGTCCAACCAGGCAATGAACAGGGCGGCCGGCAGGAGCCAAGGCCAGATGGCGAAGCCCGGGCCAGCCACAAACAGGCTGACCATGGCAACCATCATGCCCAACACCACCATCAACAGCCCCATGCCCGCGGAGTAAAACGAATGGAAACGCCGCTCAAGATCCTCACGCGCGTGGCGCACGGGAACCCCGGCAGCAATTGGACAGTATCGGCCGGGCCATAGGCGACCAGAAACCCACCGTGTGTGAGCGCAACGCCGGTCCGGCCAACAAGACGTCAGCAGGCCAGCAACCTGCACCATGGCGGCCACATCCATCGGCGAGCCGTAACCATGCAAATCCGTGCCCACGGCGCAGACGGCCTGCTGGCAGGCCGCTCTGGTGTGTACCGGCCATGGGCCGTTTCGCCCTGTCTCCGACATAAACGACAGCCCGGCGCAGCCTCATGCCGGCGCTGCACAGATGGCGTGCCGGTCCTTTCATCCTTACCGGCCTGCTCAGGGCGGTGACACGATAAATGATCCCTGGGCAGGCCCCGGGATCCCCGTGTGGGCTCCTGTGCCAAGGGACATCCTCTGCAGCCACCCACCGGGCGCGGAACTGTGGTTTGGCATCGCCGCGATCATCGGTTTCCTCGTAGACGGCTCGGCGTGCGAGCTCGGCAAACCTTCCGCAAGGTCGAGACCTTCGGGCTGACGATACTGAATCGGCTTCTGGGTGTGATCCTCCGGACACGAGCCGCGTGGGCGCAGCTCCTGCACATGCAGGGCGCCAACGGTGCCAACGAATCTTGGCTGCGCATATTGGGCGATGGCCGGGCAGATGCTGCAGACGGATCCGCCGAAGACACCCCCGAAACCTCAACCGGTACAGTTGCAAAAACCGCCTCCTGTTTCCCGTACATCGCAGGCTTCGCACGACATCAATGGGGCCGCGCTCTTTCGAGCGCGGAGACGCAGGAGGAGATCCGCAAGGCACAAGAAGAGGAACAGCTTCAATGGGGCCGCGCTCTTTCGAGCGCGGAGACCAAGTGGGGCCCTGAACCCGCGCCAGAAGCCAAAATGGCTTCAATGGGGCCGCGCTCTTTCGAGCGCGGAGACTCAGCCACTCTGACAACCGTGTCGTTTACCGCCCCCACGCTTCAATGGGGCCGCGCTCTTTCGAGCGCGGAGACGCGTGGGAGCCCGGCGCGCCAGGTGGCCACCTACCGGCTTCAATGGGGCCGCGCTCTTTCGAGCGCGGAGACATAAACGTCAAGGACTTCGGCGCGAAGGGCGATGGAGGCTTCAATGGGGCCGCGCTCTTTCGAGCGCGGAGACAGGACGGAGTTTCCGCTTTGTTCAGTGCCCACATTGTGCTTCAATGGGGCCGCGCTCTTTCGAGCGCGGAGACGCACGACTATTTTGGCGGGATCCTGCAGGCGCTTCATGCTTCAATGGGGCCGCGCTCTTTCGAGCGCGGAAACGTTGAGAGCGCGAACAATTTCTTCAG
The DNA here is from genome assembly GCF_049537155.1 of Limisphaera sp. 4302-co. NCBI lineage: Bacteria > Pseudomonadati > Verrucomicrobiota > Verrucomicrobiia > Limisphaerales > Limisphaeraceae > Limisphaera > Limisphaera sp. 4302-co. The sequence continues at coordinate 9,900 of NZ_JBMVQZ010000016.1, read as the reverse complement.
AAGTGCCTCTGGCTTCAATGGGGCCGCGCTCTTTCGAGCGCGGAAACGACATCGTCCGGCTCGCCGTGGACCAATTGATCGGCGCTTCAATGGGGCCGCGCTCTTTCGAGCGCGGAAACTCTCCGCAACCGGACGCAGGTTCCCGGTCTGGTCAAGCTTCAATGGGGCCGCGCTCTTTCGAGCGCGGAGACTATCGCGGCGGCCGAGCGATAGGCCCTTGGTGCGTCCGCTTCAATGGGGCCGCGCTCTTTCGAGCGCGGAAACAGACATGGGTGTCCGCGGCGGCCCTGGCGCGGGTCAAGCTTCAATGGGGCCGCGCTCTTTCGAGCGCGGAAACCCAGAGGCTTGGCTCCGGCGGCCAGGAACCACAATACCGCTTCAATGGGGCCGCGCTCTTTCGAGCGCGGAAACAAGAAACGCCTCCGGGTCCTCGGTTTTGATCGGTGGCTTCAATGGGGCCGCGCTCTTTCGAGCGCGGAAACGCGCGCCCCATGCGCGCCGGTAGAGAGGCAGTGTATGCTTCAATGGGGCCGCGCTCTTTCGAGCGCGGAAACTCGGCCCATCGCCATCAGTCCTCGATGCCGAGAGTGTCGCTTCAATGGGGCCGCGCTCTTTCGAGCGCGGAAACTTCCCGGCTCAAACCATTCAGGACGGGCGCCATGCTGCTTCAATGGGGCCGCGCTCTTTCGAGCGCGGAAACCCGGAGGGGGCCGCGGAGCGATGGGTTAGAGCGACGAGCTTCAATGGGGCCGCGCTCTTTCGAGCGCGGAAACATGCATGTTCGGTGCGGCCAAGGGCGACGCGTCTGCTGGCTTCAATGGGGCCGCGCTCTTTCGAGCGCGGAAACATGCATGTTCGGTGCGGCCAAGGGCGACGCGTCTGCTGGCTTCAATGGGGCCGCGCTCTTTCGAGCGCGGAAACCGAAACACATCGATTCGACCTGTAGGAAGCCTCAGTGCTTCAATGGGGCCGCGCTCTTTCGAGCGCGGAAACGTAGGCGAGCGGCCCCGGCCAGGTTGGCCAGTACCATGGCTTCAATGGGGCCGCGCTCTTTCGAGCGCGGAAACCGGTTGTCCAGGCATGGGGCCGTGGCACGGCCGGACTGCTTCAATGGGGCCGCGCTCTTTCGAGCGCGGAAACAGCGAAATGACTAAACGCAACCGCGCCGGCGTTTAGCGCTTCAATGGGGCCGCGCTCTTTCGAGCGCGGAAACAGCGAAATGACTAAACGCAACCGCGCCGGCGTTTAGCGCTTCAATGGGGCCGCGCTCTTTCGAGCGCGGAAACTTGCGGGGGTGGAACCCCGCGAGCGCGTCGAAGTGGCTTCAATGGGGCCGCGCTCTTTCGAGCGCGGAAACGGGTGTCTTCACCCACGCGCATCCACAATTCACCGGCAGCTTCAATGGGGCCGCGCTCTTTCGAGCGCGGAAACGAGATGCAGATCGTGAACAAGTTACGGCACAAGTTGCTTCAATGGGGCCGCGCTCTTTCGAGCGCGGAGACGTTGTGCGTGCCGGTGCCGTCGTCCGCCTGGGAACGGGCTTCAATGGGGCCGCGCTCTTTCGAGCGCGGAGACGGGTTCAGCGTGGAGAATGCCGACTATCTTTTGGTAGCGCTTCAATGGGGCCGCGCTCTTTCGAGCGCGGAGACAGCTTCGTGTCCGGATCGTCGGGTTGTCTGGCCATCTGCTTCAATGGGGCCGCGCTCTTTCGAGCGCGGAGACGCGACATCGAGCGCGCGCTCATCCATCTCTGGTATGAGCTTCAATGGGGCCGCGCTCTTTCGAGCGCGGAGACCCGGGCGGGTGAGATGCCCGCGTAGGTGTATGGACCCGCTTCAATGGGGCCGCGCTCTTTCGAGCGCGGAAACGAGCTGGAAATGAACTCCATCACGAAAACTGATAAAACGCTTCAATGGGGCCGCGCTCTTTCGAGCGCGGAAACCTGCTCGTACCAATTGCGTATGTCACGGGCGGAATCGCTTCAATGGGGCCGCGCTCTTTCGAGCGCGGAAACCCCCCCGTGATCACCACCATCGCAACATGCGATTTGGGCTTCAATGGGGCCGCGCTCTTTCGAGCGCGGAAACCTATATGTTGGGGGTTGCGCCTGGTGGGGGTGGGTAGGCTTCAATGGGGCCGCGCTCTTTCGAGCGCGGAAACAACAAATCAACGGCTTCCTCTCTCGTGATTTGCAACATGCTTCAATGGGGCCGCGCTCTTTCGAGCGCGGAAACAGCGAATGGCAATCGGGTTGACATCCACACCCCAACCTGCTTCAATGGGGCCGCGCTCTTTCGAGCGCGGAAACAGATGCCATCTGCCGTCGTTACAAACACAGCCTTTGCGCTTCAATGGGGCCGCGCTCTTTCGAGCGCGGAAACGCACCATTGGAGCTCACAAGCTCGCCGGACGTCGAACGCTTCAATGGGGCCGCGCTCTTTCGAGCGCGGAAACCGGCTGAATTGGCTTATAGATGGACATGTCCGCCAGCTCGCTTCAATGGGGCCGCGCTCTTTCGAGCGCGGAAACTGTAGTCAGTGTCGGCCGTGTCGCTCGGATTGGAGCCGCTTCAATGGGGCCGCGCTCTTTCGAGCGCGGAAACGCCAAACAAACGCCCGCTCCATCATCGCCAGGCTCCTGCTTCAATGGGGCCGCGCTCTTTCGAGCGCGGAAACTTGATCATCGGGACGGTGCGGTGGGGCGATGCCTTGCGGCTTCAATGGGGCCGCGCTCTTTCGAGCGCGGAAACGGGCGCAGTGCCGCGGCCCGTGCCCTCATAACGGCTGCTTCAATGGGGCCGCGCTCTTTCGAGCGCGGAAACGCAACGCGCGACGGTGGCTCAAGGTGAACGCGGCCGGCTTCAATGGGGCCGCGCTCTTTCGAGCGCGGAAACCGGCCTGGCGCGCTCCTCGATGCCAGGCTTGTCATCCGCGCTTCAATGGGGCCGCGCTCTTTCGAGCGCGGAAACAGCGCTCGTACAAGTGTCTGGTTGTCAAAGAGCTAGTCAAGCGTTTACGAGACCTGCCGCCGAGGAAAGCCCAGAACGGCGCCTGACGTGCAACGCGCAATGCAAGTGGCTGCGCCGCAGGTCATTCTGCGGCGCGAGCGCCTCCCGGGGTTCCGACGCCACCTCGCTGCTCGCATCTGGATCAGATTGTGAGCAAGGTGCTCTTGGGGTCAAGGTTGCGAGGTCATCGAGTGACGAAGGCTGTGTACTGCGGGATCTCGCCGTTGATGTAGCGGGCAAGGAGGCGGGTTTGAATCTCGAGCATGCGACGGTAGCTGACCCGGTAATCGAAGTGGGGGTGGGTGGCCAGCGTGTCCATTCGCTGCTCGTAGGCGCGCAAGAAGCGTTTGCGTCCCTCGGGCTTCAGGGCAACGGAGGGTCCCACCTGTACGAAATCGTCGGGCGTGATCATGCGGTTGTTGATTGCGATCAGGACGGCGCTGTCTGCGATAATGGGGCGAAACGGTTCCATGAGGTCAAGAGCAAGTGCCGCGCGACCGAAGCGCGGCTGGTGATAAAAGCCGATGTACGGATCAAACCCCACGGTCCACGCGGTGATGGTGAGGTCTTTTGCAAGCAGGGAGTAAGCCAGCGACAGGAGCGCATTGACGGGGTCTCGAGGGGGACGGCGGTTGCGGTGAGTGAAGTGAAAGGTGAAGGGGAGGGAGCCCTTTCCGGCATTTTCCCACAGCTCGTCGGTCTTGAGCATCCCGGAAAAGTGGGCGAAGTAGAGGTGGCCTGCCATACCCTCGACGCCCCGCAGGGTCTCCAGAGAATCGGCGGTTCGCGCCTGTTGAGCCAGGCTTTTGAGTGCCGACAGCACGTGCCGGGGAGGCTCGATGTGATTGCGCTGGAGCAGGGTTCGCTGGTTTTGGATTTTACCGGAGACGAGTGCGCGGGCGATTTTGAGACAGGCCCACGGTACGTCCGCGAGTCGAAACTGGTTGCGGCGCAGGAAGACGTTTTTCAGGCTGTGGCCCCGGGTTAGACCGTAAAACCATCCGCCCATGGAAAACCAGGCTATGGGGATGTCTTCCTGGCAGAGGGACTGGATGGCTTGGGTGGTGATCTGAATGTTTCCGAAGATGTTGACCTGATTCACGTCCATGAGCCGGATCTCTTCGACGACCTGGTCCTTGTCGCGAACCTGCAGGACACCGCCGGAGATACCGACGCGGAGCCCCTGGGTGTTGAGGTAGAGCGGTTTTTCGTCGTCGCGAGCGGGGACGAGTCGGCGGACCGGCGGTAGCGGTGTGTCGTCGGTCTGTTCCGGGAAGAGCGTAAGTTGGACGGCTGCCGGCGGTTCGGGCAGTGCGGACAGATCCAAACGAGCCGTGATCCAGGTTTCGTCCGGGAGGCAGATGCCGACCAGTGAACAGCGGGGGCATTTGGGGCTGTTGAAGAGGGGCGGGGGGATCTGGCGCCGTGCAGCGAGGGCACGAGCGCGGCGGGCAAGCTCGAGAGTTTGGCGGACGAGGTCTTCCGTGATGGGGAGGCGAACCCGCTGGCGGGTGCTGCAGTAGTAGACGATGCCCTCATCACAACGGTAGCCGTTCTCCCGGAGGATGATGGCCTGGGCGGCGAGTTGGACCCGATCCGTATCCCACAGTTCGGGTGCTCCGTCGCCCTGACGCGGAGCTCCGCGCTTGTAGTCCACCGGGCAGACGGCTCCGTTTTCGACTTCGACAAGATCGATCCGGGCGATGAGGCCGTGTTGTTCACTGCTGAGGGTGACGGAGCGCGCGTGAATGGTTTCGGCGGTCTGATCGGCGGTGGCCTCGGGTGCCGGCAGGGCGCCTGGACCCTTGTCCACGCGTCGGTGCAGGTGGGAGCCGTGGACCGTGTCGGCGTTGTCCGCCCACAATGCCTCGACCCATTCGTAGTAGAAGAGACGGGGGCAGTAAACGAACTCGTTGAGCATCCGGGCCGGCAGGAGATCGGGCACTTCACTTGCCGGGGCATCGGCGCCGGATGGCCCCTGGGAGCCGGCGTGGAGCGGCGCCGGGGGCTGGCTCTGCGGCTGCTGGCTGCTGTCTGGTGCGTTGGTCATATGTCTCAAAATAGGACCGGGCAGGTCGCTGCCGTGCGTCCCGATGTCACTTATCGGCAGAAAGCGGGAGCAGATTAAGTGTTGGTGTCAGACAATGTAGCAGGGTGCGTCCATGCGGACATAGGGCAGGCCCAGGGCGGTGATGACACGTTCTCCGCGGCCTTCGGCGGGTCCGAGGCAGACGAAAAGGACCTGGTCTTCTGAATGGTTGATGATCGCAGACAGCGCGGCTTCCAGCTCGGCTTTTTCCACCGGGTTGAGGTCGCACTCAAATACGGAATACTGCAAATGGTTCCCGTAGTCCTTGCAGGTTTTGAAGACCTGCCGGAGCCGCTTGTCATCGCAGATGTCGTAGCAAACGAGATAGGTCGTGCGCATCGCATCCCCTCCGCCGCACTGATGGTGCAGCGGTGCCTGTTGGCAAGCAGCAGCTGCAGTGCCAGAGCGTGAATCAGAGTGAAGATTCGTTTGCAGCAGTTGTACTGCCCGTTTGCATGCAAGTGGCCCAACGGCCGGGACTCGCAAGCAGATGCACTGGATGCTTGTGGTCGTGGTTCACAGGGCGACAGGGCTCTGTGGACCGGACAGAGTGTGACCCCTGTGGCACAGTGTTTGCCGGTGAGAACGACCGGACTTGGCAGGGCAAAACAGCTCAGGGGTCGCTGGTCGCCCGCTTTTCACGCGGCCGGGGAGGCACGGTGCGGGGGCAAGCCTGCCGGAGTCTCCCAGAAGCCGCCAAGCATCCCAGGGGGGCCCTGCGTGAGAGGCCCTTCCTCTGCTCGGGACGGCCCGTTCGCTACGGAGGTACTGTGGGGGCAGGTGGGATGCGGCCGGTGCTGCCGATGCCCTGGCCAGCCGGGCGCCACGAGGCGGATGCCTCGAGGGCGCGATAGAGCCGTGCGAGGGTGTCCTCCCGGCTTTCTTCACCGATGCGACGGCGGGCCTTGACTAATAGGTCGAGGGCCAGGGCCTTGGTCACGAGGGGGGTCCGCTCAGGGACCTGTTCCATGAAGGGGCCGCAGGATGGACTTCCAGCCGGGAGGAGGATGCCACCGAGGCGGGGGCAACGGAGTGGCCCAGGGTGGATTCGAGGTTGCAAGCATGGTTCCCCGGTCCGCGCAGGGCGTTCAGGGTCCGTTCATACTGAAACCGGTCCCGGTGGGCGAGGGCGTGAGCCACCAGTCCGGCCGAGAAGGGTTCGCGTTCCGGGCCGGATCGGTTGAGCGCTTCAAGGCGGTTTCAAGGACATCGGCCGCGGTGCTAAAGCGCGGGAGCGGAGCAACCTCAGGGTGGTCCCCGAGACGGGCAATTCGGAAGCATCGGCGCGATTCTGCCAATGGACGACCTTACCGGTGCCGGAAACGACGATGTTCACGCCGTACTTGGTGCGTTTGGTGCCGGCGCCGTGGGCGCAAGGCAGGGTGAACGGGCCGCCACGAGGGCGGGAGCTGCGCTCATGGCCTTGGTGCCGCCGGTGAAGTCGGCGATGACCTCGGGGTCCGGGTGATTGCGGCGCCGGGAGGCGACACGATCGTCGAGGGAGCGTGGTGGCGAAGCCGGTGTCGTTCCGAACATCGGGCACAAGATGGAGATCGTGGTGGCCGGCGTCGAACTCGGGCCGGCCGTTGGTCTGGACGTTGGGGACGATGGCGCCGGGAACAGAGTCGCGGGTTTGAGGGGTGACGATGAAGACGACGCGGGCCGGGCGCCAGTGAAACAGGCTGGCACCGAGCGGCTCTGGTGAGCCGCCAACGGCGGCGGCCAAAGAGGCTGGAAGGGTTCATGCCGGTGGGAAGGGAACGGCAAGTCCGAACGCCAAGTGAAACCACCCGGCGTCATTGGGAGCAGAGGGCCTGGGAGGTGTCCGGTGCAAGCAGTTCCTCCATGGGCAAGGCGCGGCCCGGGCCACCGCGGCCCGGCACACCGTTGGGCTTGTCGATGGGCTTGAGCTCAGCCAGTTCCCGGCCGAGTCGCTGCAGGATTCCGAGCAGGCGGGGCGGGACGAGGCGTAGCAGGGGGTGCGGCCCGGCTTTCATGGGTGACAGTGCTCTCAAGCGTGCGAAACCGGCACAAACAAACCCAGTCCAAAATGGGCGGCGTAGCCGAAGGCGAGAGGGCCGGTGATGGGCTCTGGAAACGTGAGTTCGAAGGCGACCGGGATCGCATGGACGGCGCGGCGTCCGCCGCCGTGGTAGCGGCGGGTCTGGAATTGAATGGGCCGCAGGCGCCGGGAGTGGATCGCGATGTGGGACAATCGTTCGATCCGCGTTGGAAGGGGCAAACCAGACTCTGCGATGAGCCGGCGGAGGTCGTGCTCGGGCGAGCCAATCCACCAGCCGTCGGCATCGAGTTTGGGCCGGCCGTCCCGGTGGGTCTTGGGATGGCGCGTGGGCACAAAGGGCGTAACGGACCGCCACACCGCAGCGGGACCGAAAAGACGGCAGTCCTCGAAAGTGTTTTGATCACCGAACCCCAGTAGAACCAGTTTAAGGTCGTGGCCGCCATGGCCCCAAACCTTTTGAAGGGATTCGATGGCCCGACGTGAAGGGGCATCGAAGCCCTGGCGGGCGTACAAAGTGACATGCGTGATCGTGTCGCGCGGGCCGTTGGACTCGCAAAAGATATGGACGTGACGGTGTCCTTCCATCGGTTGTCCGGCCGGGTCGCGGCCGGAAAGAACCGGCGGTGGCGGACCGTTGTCCTTGAACCGGGCGAGCAAGGCTTGGTGGATGCGTTCGGCCACGGAGACCGCGTCCGTGATTCTCGGCAGCACGGCACTGGAGAGAGCGAAGCGAGCCACCGTGAGCTTCGAGCCCCGGCAGGGCAAGCGGCTGCGGGGAGCCACCGCGAAGCAGTTCGAGGGTCGGACGTAGTCCACCCACCGGGCGCCGGGCGGCACGGTCCAGCCGGCCTTTTGCAGGTCGGCGGTTTCGAGATGCAGCGCATCAAACAGGTCTTGCGGCATGGCCGGAGAGGTGGCGTTTCTCCGTCGGCCCTGCCTGCGAGGCCTGGCGTCGTCCGGGGCTGAGGCGGCTTGCTGCTGGGAGCGCCATGCGAGGTAGGCGTCGGGCGTTTGGGGGCAGAGCAGGCGGATGAGCTCGTGGCCCTCGGGGATTGGTTCATTGGCCCGCAACGGCCGGGCATTCGGAACTTCTGACGCTTGCTCCGCGTTCACGCGCACTTCGACCAGAGACTCGGCGCGGCCGAAATAGCCCAGGTCACGGCAGAGTCGACTGAGCGCATGGTTCAGATCGTCATCCAAGTCCAGTTGCCAGGCGACGACCAACGGCCCGTCAACGTGGACAAAGGTGTCGAACACCTTGGTCGTCTCTTTCTTGCGGCCCTCGATGATCGGCATGTAGTGGCGGGTATGACCGGTGGAAGCGCGTGGCAGTGCGAACTCTGGCAAGGATGACGCAAGACTGTCGATGAGCCGGCGCATGACCGGCTCGGTAATGGCGTCTCTGGCCTTCAGGTGCCACGTTGCCACCAGTGCGCGCAGGATGCGCCAGGGCGAGGGCGGCCATTCGACGGCGCCTTCATTGACATGGCGGCCCCATGGCGTTGCATGGAGGCGGCCTGCCGGGAATCGGATTTCGAGCGCAACCATGTTCGCGACTCATTCGGTTTCGGCTTCTGCGTTCGCTTTCTGGGCTTTGCCGGCCGATTCGTAGACCACCGTGGTCTTGGGGGGATCGGCAAAGCGGTTGGCGACCTTTTTGATCAGGCCGGGGAGTTCCTTTTCGACCTCATCGAGTGCCGGCAGCGCGAAGCCTTTGGGACGCTTGACGACGAGGTCGCCGTCGAGCTCGAGGTCACATGCGGTGCGCAAGCGGAGGCCGTCGCGCAGGAAACGGAGGATTTTGAACAGTGCGAGGGCGATCAGGAGCTGTTCCACGTCCCGGCCGAGCCCGTAGCCGCGGATCAGTGCCAGATCGAGCGAGAAGTAGGCGGTGATGTCGCCACAGAATTCTTCGCGGTGGAAGGGCACATTACCGAAGCCCCTGGAGGTGTCGCCGGTGGGATCGACGATGTCGTTCTTGACCCCGCCGCTGGGTGCGGTGGTGACGTGGCGCGCCTCGATGAACGCTGTGAGGGCGCGCGGTAGCCGCATACGCCCTCCTGCGATGTCGGACTTCGCAAGGAACACACCATGAAGCAGGGCGTTGACGTCGTATTTGAGCAACACCTCGGCCAGCAGGCGGATGTTGACGGGCGCCAGATCCTCCACGGCCAGCTCACGCTTGAGCTTTTCGAGAAAGGACTTGTCTTTGCCTTCGAGAATGTAAGGGCTGTTGAGCCGGTGGGCTTCCAGCACGGAGTTGGTGATGGGTTTGCCGTTCTTGTCGGTGACCATCACGCAAGGCAATCCCCGGAGAGGCTTGACCCAGTCATTGGCCACCGTATCCCAGCAAACCGTTTCGAGACGGTTGGCCATGCTCTGGGCGGACTCGACCAGAAGCATGTCGGTGCCATCGGGCAGTTTGTAAAGGGCCGGCCCCAGGTCGGGAAAACCGGTGGGCTGGAAGCGTGTGCCGGCGATGGGCTTGAGTCTGGCTTCGATCAGGAGACGCGGTGAGTTGTTGAGCGCTTCAAGGTTCATGTTTGTTCCACGGTTGAAGGTTCGGTTTTCAGGACGAGCTTGCGCAGCCGGGCGAAATCGCCCGGGGCAAGCGGAAAGAGCAGAGCGGCCGCGCAACGCCGAGCCACGGAGCCGCCGATCGGAACGAGATCCAGGGCGGGATGCTGTTCGGAGGCACGGAGACGTCGGGCGGCGAGTTGGGAAGCCTGGAGACCGTCACCATGGGCGGCATGACGGTGGATCATCGGGGTCAGCGGAATC
>NZ_JBMVQZ010000015.1:0-85349 GCF_049537155.1 Limisphaera sp. 4302-co | reverse complement strand
CGGAACGCGGCCCAATCCGTGCCCGGAACCAGACTGGACAACCGGCCGGGCGAACCCCTAAACGACTGCGGTGGATTCGTGGGAAAACCATCTGCTTGCGGGTCTGGCCGTCCTGTTCATCGGCCTCTCCAAGGCCGGCTTCGGCGGCGGCCTGGGAATGTTGACCACCCCATTGTGTGCCCTGGCCTTCCCTCCCCGCGACGCCCTGGGCATGCTGCTGCCGCTGCTCTGCGCGGGCGACGCATTCTCGCTCTACTACTACTGGCGCAAATGGGAGCCACACAACCTCTGGCACCTGCTGCCCGGCGTGGTCCCGGGCGTAATCCTCGGTGCCCAGTGGGTCGGCCGCTTCTCCGCCCGCGAACTGAACGTGGCGATCGGCCTCATCGCCGTGGGATTCGTGTTGTATCAAGTCGGGCGCGACCGGATCCTGCGCGTGGAAGGCGCGTTCCGCCCCAATCTGTGGATCGGCTTTCCCTTCGGCCTGGCAGCCGGACTCACCTCCACCTTCGCACACGGGGCCGGTCCCGTGGTCAGCATGTTCCTGGTTCCCCAGCGTCTGCCCAAAGAGGTCTACGTGGGCACCACCGCGCTCGTCTTCACGTGGATCAACTGGATCAAGGTCCCCTTCTACGTTGCCAACGGCGTCATCACTCCGCACACGTTGGGCCAAAGCCTCCTCTACCTTCCCCTGGTCCCCCTGGGCGTGTGGCTCGGCGTGAAGCTCAACCGTCGTTTTTCCGAGACACTCTTCAGCCGCATCGTCCTGGCCACCATCTTCCTGACCGGACTGCAGTTGATCTTCGAATTCCGATTCTGAACGGTCCTCCCGGCCGTACAACCCCGCGCACACCGGTCGCAGACACCCTGCAGAGCGTCGCCGCCCGCCGGTCCGTTGCGGTCCCGCCACACTCACGACCCGGGGACCACGCCCGGAAACCAACGGGCCTGGACCCAGACCACCACCGCCATCAGCAGGGCCAACCCCACACTGTGCAGGAAAACCGCCCGCAACACCCTCCCCACGTCCGGGCTGTCGGGCCGGCCACCCGTGGCCACGCTGGCCACCACGATGCTCTGGGCGTCAATCATCTTGCCCATCACCCCGCCCGCGCTGTTGGCCGCAGCCATCATCACCGGCGAAAGACCGAGCTGCTCGGCGGTGACCTTCTGCAGGTGACCGAACAGTACATTCGACGAGGTGTCGCTCCCCGTCAGGGCCACACCCAGCCAACCCAGCAACGGCGAAAAGAACGAAAACCACGGCCCTGACGCCGCCAGCGCCAGACCCAGCGTCGTGTCGCTTCCGCTGTACCTGGTCACGAATGCCAGCGCCAGCATGACCGCAATGGTGGCCAGCGAGGCGCGCACCCGAAGCAAGGTTTCAACGTACAAACGGAACAGCCGGCGCGGGCCCAATCCCAGGGCCCACCCGCTCAACACCGCAGCCAACCCCACTGCCGTGCCGCTGGCCGACAACAGATTCAACCGGTACACGGCCGGTTCAGGATGGGCCTCCGCCACCGCCGGCGGCACGCGAACAACACGCTCGTGCAGGCCGGGCACGGTCCATTCGAACGACACGAACGCATCCAACACGCTCCGGACCGGTCCCAGGGTCGTCACCGCCACCAACACCGCAAAACATCCCCACGGCAACACCGCACGGGCCGTCGACAGGCGCGGCGCGGCCGGCTCCCGCAGCCGCCCGCCGTTGACCGGCTCGATCCGCCGAGGCGACCACACCCGCAACCACATCAGCGTGACACACAAACTGCCCAATCCGGCCACGATGTCCACCAGCCACGGCCCGTGGTAATTGCTCACGACAAACTGCAGCACCGCGAACGTGCCGCCGCTGACCGCACACACCGGCCACACCTCGCGCAGTCCGCGCCAGCCGGCCTGGGCCCCCACCAACCAAAATGGAACCACCATCGCCACCCACGGCAACTGCCGCCCCACCATGGCGCTCAGGGCCAGCTCGTCCAACCCCGTCACCCGCGACAATGTCACGATCGGAATCCCCACCGAGCCGAACGCCACCGGAGCCGTGTTCCCGATCAACGCCAGCTTGGCCGCTTCCAATGGCCGGAAACCCAGGCCGATCATCAACGCTCCGGTTACCGCCACGGGCGCACCAAAGCCGGCCAACCCTTCCACAAATGCCCCGAAACAAAACGCAACCAGCAACGCCTGAATCCGCCGATCGGCCGAAATCCCCGCCAAACGCCGCTGCAAATCGTCAAATCCGCCGGTCTCGAGAGACACCCGGTAGAGAAACATGGCATGCAACACCACCCAACCGATCGGAAACAGGCCAAACGCCCCACCATACAACACCGCCATGCCCGCCATGCGCGCCGGCATGCCATAGACCCCGACCGCCAGCCCCACCGCCATCACCAGCGCCACCAACGCCGCACGCATGGCACGCGCCCGAAAAACACCAAGCCACACCAACAACAACACCAGCGGCACCGCCGCCACCAAGGCCGAACCCCACAATCCGCCCCACGGCGTGTACCGCTGCATCCAGACCGTGTCCGGGGCCATCGAACTCCCTTTCAAAACCGATCGCCCACCCCGCGTCAAGCCGGCGGTGCCAACCCCTCCACCCACGCGGAAAAGTCGCTTCTGCCGGACTTCCCCCGGGCAGACTCCTTCCCTATGCTGCGGCCCATGAATCGCGTCGCCTTGATCACGGGTGCATCGCGCGGGATCGGCCGCGGCATCGCACTGGCCCTGGCGCGGCTGGGGCACGACCTGGTGCTCAACTACGCCGGACGCGCCGACGCGGCGGCAGAAACCGCCGGGGCTTGCAGGGAAACCGCACGCGCCGCCGGCCACCAGATCCGGGCCGAGCCCTGTCAGGCCGACATCAGCCGCGCGGAAGATCGCCAGCGCCTGCTGGACTTTGCCCGCTCCAACTTCGGCCGGCTCGACCTGCTGGTGAACAACGCCGGCGTGGCACCCTCCCTCCGGGCCGACATCCTCGAGGCAACCGAGGAAAGTTTCGATCGTGTGCTGGCCATCAATCTCAAGGGCCCCTACTTCCTCACCCAGGCCGCCGCCCGCTGGATGATCGAACAGGTTCAATCGGCCCCCCCCGAACAGCCGCGCCCGAAAATCGTGATCATCTCCTCCATCTCAGCCTACACCGCTTCCGTCAACCGCGGCGATTACTGCCTCAGCAAGGCGGCCCTCTCCATGATGACCCGGTTGTTCGCCGTGCGCCTGGCCGACCACGGCATCGGCGTCTATGAGATCCGCCCGGGCGTCATCGCCACGGACATGACGGCCGCCGTCAGGGAAAAGTACGACAAGCTCATCGCCGATGGGCTTACCCCCATCCGCCGTTGGGGCACACCCGAGGACATCGGCCGCGCCGTGGCGGCCATCGCACAGGACCTCTTTCCGTTCAGCACCGGGGAGGTGTTCAACGTGGACGGCGGGTTCCACCTTCACCGGCTCTGATCGGCTGCACACCTTCACAACCACCACCCGAAAACAGCATCATGGCCCTGAAAATCGACAACCGACTCACCAGTCGCCAACTCGTTCCCGACATCGAAAAACTCTTCGAACTGTCGGCTCAGAAAATCCTTTCGCTCGAGGCCACCTGGGCGCCCGAACGCGGCACGCCGGTCTTCACGGTCAAAGGCCGCTACACCACCCGAGGTTGGACGGAGTGGACCCAGGGGTTCCAGTACGGTTCAGCCCTCTTGCAGTTCGATGCCATGGGCGACGACCGGTTCCTGAAAATCGGCCGGCGCGGCACCTTCGAACGCATGGCACCGCACCTGTCGCACATCGGCGTGCACGACCACGGGTTCAACAACATCTCCACCTACGGCCAGCTCCTCCGCCTCATGCACGAGGGGAAAATCCCCGCCGACCCCAACGAAAAGGCCTTTTACGAGCTGGCCCTCAAGGTCAGCGGAGCCATCCAGGCATCGCGATGGACCCGCCTGGCAGACGGCACCGGATTCATCCACAGCTTCAACGGACCCCATTCCCTTTTCGTGGACACCATCCGGTCCCTGCGCGTGCTGGGCGTCGCCCACGCGCTCGGACACGTCCTCATGGGCGAACAGGACCGGCGCATCTCCCTGATGGAACGGCTCGTCCATCACGCCTGGAACACCCTCCGCTACAACGTTTACTACGGCGAGGGCCGCGACGCCTATGACGTACCCGGACGAGTCGCCCACGAGGCCGTCTTCAACACCGCCAGCGGCGTGTTCCGATGCCCCAACTCCCAGCAGGGCTTCTCGCCCTTCACCACCTGGACACGCGGCCTGGCCTGGGCACTGCTGGGTTGCGCCGAACAACTCGAGTTCTTCCACGCCGGCGTCCGGGCCCCGGACGATGACTTCGCCGCCGTCGGCGGACGTGACGCGTTCGTCGAAAAGCTGCTGCGCGGAGCCACGGTCACCGCCGATTTCTACCTGGCACACTGCTGCGCCGACGGCGTCCCCATGTGGGACACCGGCGCGCCCAACCTGCACCGGCTGCCCGCCGATTACCTCGATCGCCCATCCGATCCGTTCAACCCGTGGGAGCCGGTGGACAGTTCGGCTGCCGCCATCGCCGCACAAGGGCTCCTGCGCCTGGGCAACTATCTCCTGGCCCACAACCAGGCGGCGCGCGGCCGCAAGTACCGCCAGGCCGCCCTCACCATCGCCCGCACCCTCTTCCGCGAACCCTATCTCAGCACGGATCCACGCCACCAAGGGCTGATCCTCCACTCGGTCTACCACAGGCCCAACGGATGGGACCACGTGCCACGCGGCCAGAAAGTGCCCAACGGCGAAAGTTCCATGTGGGGCGATTATCACGCGCGCGAGCTCGCCCTCCTCATCCTGCGCGAAGCCCGCGGCGAGGTCTACCCCACCTTCTTCAGCGGCGTGCTCCCGTCATAGAAACACCGCTCGCGGCCGCCCGGGACGGGACCGCGCAAGCCCACACGAGAGTCTTCGGGGAAACGCAGTCGAAAGTCCGCCAGCCCGGACCGCGGGCCGGTCCAGCCGGGACGAATCCCCCTTCGCCCATAACCCGGGGGCGAGGCAGTCGGGCTTCTCCCCCGCACCCGAGGTCGTTTCCGGTCCCGGTGGAACACCCCCGATGCCGTTGGCAAGCAGAACACCGTGAAACCGGGTGACCATCGCTGCTTGGACATGGGTCCTGCCCACCGCGTCACCTGAACCGTCCCCCAACCGCCCAACGCAACGGCAGGAAACCGCACCAAAAGCGCCACATCGCTGTCGCTCCCGTTTGTGCCGGCATGTCCGGCGCCGGCAGTGCAGGACGCGCGCCGGCCCCAAGCTCGCCCCTCCCCAAGCACTCCGACCTCGATTCCCCGCCTCCCCAGCTCCGGATCAAAACGCAACAGGCCCTACCGCGAGGTGCCGAACAAAGGGGTGTCCAAGCCCGTCGGACCGGTCCTCTCCACGCTCTAAAACGGGGACCGCACGCGGCTTCCTGTCCAACGCGGGCCGGCGCAAGCCCCCTCCCGAAAGGCCTTGCGGTACATCCCGAAGCCCCGGGACGCTGTTCAACCACCGCCGGGGCGTCGAGACTGACGGGCTCAAACGGCCCGTTCCCATCGGTTTTTGCCACCGGCAACGGCTCCTCACGGCCTGCCAGATTCGATGGAGGCTTCGCGCGGGCTTGCAACCCGGCACCGGCAAAAGGTCGGGCGGGCTGCGGACCCGGCAAACGCTCCTCGTTCTCGGCAAAAGGACCCGGCCCCGGGTCCCTGACCGACGGCCGGTCTGGAAACCATCGCCCAACGGGCTGGCACCTCAGATGCGCCATGCCGGGAAGGCATATCTTCGGAGGGTCTCCGCCAGGAGCCGAAACCGCTGCCCCAACGGCTGTACGTGACGCTCGAAAGACCCCGGATGGTCTCGTCGGGGAACCAAGCGATGGCGATCGGAAAGGGCACCGAATGAAACCCGCCAGCGATGTTGAACCTGCTGAAATGTTGTGTTCATCCAGCCACTCGAAACAGCCACCTGCCTCTCCCGCGAGTCGCGGCTTCAGAAACCGCACCAACCTGCTTCCGCGCTTCCGCCCAAGGCACCGGGGCCGCGCGAATGTTGCGCAGCGGCGTTCGTATTGCCCAAGACAGTGACAGTGCGTTCTCCGTCGGCAGCTTTTCTCACGGACCGCTTCGCCGGAGGCTTCCTGCCCCTCTCACCCTCCGGGTCGCCAGCCGTGCGCGCGACAGGCGACGCGTTGCCCCGGCTCTTGGATCGAGGAACGCGCACTCAATTGCCGCGGCGCTTTTCCAGGCTGCGACGTTCCACCGATCGGAAATCCCGTCGCTTCCAACTCCAGCTGGATTCCCGCCTCCGACCGCGCGCTGCGCCCGCCCGATCAGCCGCCGGTCGAAGTGAAGTTGCCAAGACCGATGGAAAAACCCGCGCACGGTCCTTTCGCTCGCCGCCTCATCCGGCGTTATCCTGCAAAACCCGCCCTTGGCCTGAACCAGAGGAACGATCTCTCACCCGGGCAGACACGCGCAAACGGGCGCCGCGCACGTGCCGCTTCGGCCGTGCATGCGTCCGGACATGCCCCGGCCGTGCGGGGGTTCGAATGGCCGTATCCCGGCCCGGTCCGGCAGGCCGACGGTCGTCCAAACGATCCCGCGCGAGCCTCCGCCGCGGTTGATTCCCGGTCGAGGGTGCACTCACAACGAGACGATCGTGCCGCGCTTCCGACCCCTGCGTGGACCGTGCGCATCCGGGGGAGAAAAGGGGACTTTCGAACGTCAGGTTGCGGGTCGGATGGGGCCGACCGTTCGATCACCCGTCATCCACGCGGATCGAAATGAAAACGGCCGGAGTTACGGGACTCCGGCCGTTTTCTGAGAGAAACTCCTGGCAGCAACCTACTCTCGCGGAAGCTCGACAACCACTACCATCGGCAATGCGGCGTTTCACGGCCGTGTTCGGAATGGGAACGGGTGGTTCCACCGCTTCATGGCCACCAGGAAATCCGTTGGGATTCGTCCGGGGATGTCCGGACGCCGCCAAAGCTGCTGGGAAAGAGCCGTTCTCTGAAAACTGCGCACAGTGGTCAGGGGAGAACCATACGCCGAGCCGAAATCGTTCATCCGCATGAGGGGCGGATAAACGATCAAGCCGCACGACCGATTAGGACCAGTCGGCTGAACGGATTGCTCCGCTTACACGTCTGGCCTATCAACCCGGTAGTCTTCCGGGGGTCTTCAGGGACCTTGCGGTCCGGGAGGCCTCATCTTGGGAGGAGCTTGGCGCTTAGATGCTTTCAGCGCTTATCTCTTCCGCACATGGCTACGCAGCGCTGCCCCTGACGGGACAACTGCCACACCAGAGGTGCGTCCTTCCCGGTCCTCTCGTACTAGGGAAGGAATCCCTCAGGCCTCCTGCGCCCACAGTGGATAAGGACCGAACTGTCTCACGACGTTCTGAACCCAGCTCGCGTACCGCTTTAACCGGCGAACAGCCGGACCCTTGGGACCTTCTCCAGCCCCAGGATGCGATGAGCCGACATCGAGGTGCCAAACCGGGCCGTCGATGTGAACTCTTGGGCCCGATCAGCCTGTTATCCCTAGCGTACCTTTTGTCCGATGAGCGACGGCGATTCCACATTCAACCGCCGGATCACTTGGGCCTGCTTTCGCACCTGCTCGACTTGTAGGTCTCGCAGTTAACCCGGCTTCTGGCCATGCCCTCACCGCACGGTTGCCAACCGTGCTGAGCCGAGCTTCGCGCTCCTCCGTTACCTTTTGGGAGGAAACCGCCCCAGTCAAACTGACCCGCTCGCACTGTCCCCCGCCCGGCTTCACGGGTCGGGGTTAGAATCCTAATTGGCGCAGAGTGGTGTTTCATTGACGGCTCCACGGGAACCGAAGCCCCCGCTTCCAAGCCTCCCACCTACGCTACGCAGCGCCAACCAGAACCCAATACGAGCTTACAGTAAAGGTGCATAGGGTCTTTCCGTCCTACTGCGGGCAGGCGGCATCTTCACCGCCATTACAGTTTCGCCGAGAACCTCTCCGAGACAGTCGCTCGGTCGTTACACGATTCGTGCAGGTCGGAACTTACCCGACAAGGAATTTCGCTACCTTAGGACCGTTATAGTTACGGCCGACATTCGCGGGGACTTAGGCGCGCGGCTTCGCCTTGCGGCTAACCGAGCGCTTTCATCTTTCCGCATTGGTCACGTGTCACTCCCTATACGTCGTCTTCACGACTTCGCAGAGAGCTGTGTTTTTGTTAAACAGTCGCCAAGCGCCGTTCACTGCGGCCCACACCGAACCCGCCTTGCGGCGGTCCCGGGGGGCACCCCTTCTCCCGAAGTTACGGGGCCAATTTGCCGAGTTCCTTAGAGAGGTTTCTCTCGCGCGCCTGAGTGCATTGACACCCACCCACCTGTGTCGGTTTCCGGTACGGGCGGACAAGGCGCACCTGAGGGCTTTTCTCGGCACGGTCGGCACCGGTGCGCTTCGGCCGAAGCCTAAGCTCAGCATTCGATTGCCTAGCCGGCACCTTCCCATGCGTCCCCCTCAGGCCAACTCCTTGCCCGGCGCAGGAATATTTAACCTGCTGTGCATCCACTACGCCTTACGGCCTCGTGTTAGCTCCCGGCTAACCCTGGGCGGACGAACCTGGCCCAGGAAACCTTGGGTTTACGGCGACCGGGATTCTCACCCGGTTTATCGCTACTCGTGTCCGCATTCTCACTGGCCGGCGCTCCACGGTCGGTCTCCCTCCCGCTTCACAGCACCGGTCACGCTCCCCTACCACCCCCGGCCGGCGTGCCGGCCGGGGATCCACGGCTTCGGTAGGCGGTTTGATCGCCAATCATTTTCGGCGCGACATCGCTCGATGAGTCAGCTGTTACGCACTGTTTAAATGATGGCTGCCTCTAAGCCAACATCCTCACTGTCTAAGCGACGTCACATCCTTTCCACTAAACCGCCTTGAGGCACCTTAGCCGGTGGTCTGGGCTGTTGCCCTCTCGGCCACGGACCTTATCGCTCGTAGCCTGACTGCCGGGGTAATGGAACCGGAGGCATTCGGAGTTTGATTGGTTTTGGTAGGCTGGTGGGCCCCCTAAGCCATTCAGTGCTCTACCTCCTCCGGGTACTGGCCCGACGCTCGCCCTCAAGCGATTTCGGGGAGAACCAGCTATCACGGGGTTTGATTAGTCTTTCGCTCCTACCCTCAGGTCATCTCAGGATTTTTCAACATCCACGAGTTCGGCCCTCCACCTGGTGTTACCCAGGCTTCAGCCTGCCCAAGGGTAGATCACCTCCGCTTCGGGTCTATTGCCCGCGACTGAACGCGCTGTTCGCACTCGCTTTCGCTTCGCCTCCGGCCCTGAGGGCCTTAGGCTCGCCGCGGACAATAACTCGCGGACTCATTATGCAAAAGGCACGCCGTCACCGCCTTGCGGCGGCTCCGACACCTTGTAGGCATGGGGTTGCAGGCTCTGTTTCACTCCCCTCATCGGGGTTCTTTTCACCTTTCCCTCACGGTACTGGTGCACTATCGGTTGCCAGGGAGTATTTAGGCTTACCCGGTGGTCCGGGCGGATTCGCACGAAGTTTCACGTGCATCGTGCTACTTGGGATCCCTCCGGGGGGCCTCGGGTTTTCGCCTACCCGGCTGTCACGGTCTATGGCCGCCCTTTCCAGAGCGTTCGGCTAACCTTTGGCTCATCCCCTTGTGGAGGTCCCGCTACCCCGGGGAGACAAGTCCCCCCGGTTTGGCCTGTTCCCCTTTCGCTCGCCACTACTCAGGGAATCCCGTTCGGTTTCTTTTCCTCCGCTTACTGAGATGTTTCACTTCAGCGGGTGTCGCCTCACCGGACTATGCATTCATCCGGTGATGACCGGGTGTTACCCCGGTCGGGTTGCCCCATTCGGAGATCCCCGGATCAACGCCTGCTTGCGGCTCCCCGGGGCTTATCGCAGCTTGCCACGTCCTTCATCGCCTCCTGGCACCAAGGCATTCACCCCAAGCCCTTTGTAGCTTGATCGCAAAGTCTGGCCCCTTGCGGGAATCCGGTCACCCGGATCTCCTCAAGGAGGACTCGGCGAACTGGAATCTGCCCTGATGACACTATGCGCAGTTTTCAAAGAACGTTCGGTCAACCATTTCCACCCCGCCCTGCGAGCGGGTCGGAAAGGACCGGACAAATCCGTGACCGCGATGGTGGGCGTGACTGGACTTGAACCAGTGACCCTGCGCTTATCAAGCGCATGCTCTAACCAACTGAGCTACACGCCCGTCGGCGCGGGCCCGGGCGGCTGTGCAGCTTGGTGGAGCTGAGGAGACTCGAACTCCTGACCTACAGCTTGCAAAGCTGCCGCTCTACCAACTGAGCTACAGCCCCACGCGGTTGGAGCCACCCTCGGGTCGTGCGACCCCCGGACGCCGGTGGCACCCGGCGTCCTCTGAGGGCTGGATTGTGCGACAAGCGCCGAACCCGATTCCCCCGCCGCAGCGGAGGTTCGACCTTCGGAATCCCGGCCGCAGCCGGGACCCTTGATCTCCGTAGAAAGGAGGTGATCCAGCCGCAGGTTCCCCTACGGCTACCTTGTTACGACTTCACCCCAATCACCAGCCATGCCTTCGGCACCCCGGAGGGCGACTTCGGGCACAGCCGGCTTTCGTGGTGTGACGGGCGGTGTGTACAAGGCCTGGGAACGTATTCACGGCGCCGTAGCTGATGCGCCGTTACTAGCGATTCCAGCTTCATGCCGGCGAGTTGCAGCCGACAATCTGAACTGGGCCCGGTTTTTGGGGATTTGCTCCACCTTGCGGTATCGCTTCCCATTGTACCGGGCATTGTAGTACGTGTGCAGCCCTGGCCATAAGGGCCATACTGACTTGACGTCATCCCCACCTTCCTCCTCGTTGAAGCGAGGCAGTCCGTCCAGAGTGCTCCGGCCTTTCGGCCGGGTGGCAACAGGACGCAGGGGTTGCGCTCGTTGCGGGACTTAACCCAACATCTCACGACACGAGCTGACGACAGCCATGCAGCACCTGTGCACGCTCCCCTTGCGGGGTCGTCACCCTTTCGGGCTCCTACCACGTGCATGTCAAGGCCAGGTAAGGTTCTTCGCGTTGCATCGAATTAAGCCACATACTCCACCGCTTGTGCAGGCCCCCGTCAATTTCTTTGAGTTTTAACCTTGCGGCCGTACTCCCCAGGCGGCACGCTTAACGCGTTAGCTGCGCCACGGACGGGGTCGAATCCGCCCACGGCAAGCGTGCACCGTTTAGGGCTGGGACTACCAGGGTATCTAATCCTGTTTGCTCCCCCAGCTTTCGTGCCTCAGCGTCAGGGGTTGTCCAGGGACCCGCCTTCGCCACCGGTGTTCCTCTCGATATCTACGCATTTCACCGCTACACCGAGAATTCCGGTCCCCCCTCCAACCCTCTAGCCGGGCAGTTTCCGACGCAGTTCCGGGGTTGAGCCCCGGGATTTCACGTCAGACTTGCCCGACCGCCTACGCACCCTTTACGCCCAGTGAATCCGAACAACGCTCGGGACCTCTGTATTACCGCGGCTGCTGGCACAGAGTTAGCCGTCCCTTCCTCTTCCGCTACCATCAGCCACCGGCTTGTTCGGCCGGTGGGTTTGGTCGCGGATGACAGGGGTTTACGAGCCGAAGCCCTTCATCCCCCACGCGGCGTCGCTCCGTCAGGCTTTCGCCCATTGCGGAAGATTCTCGACTGCTGCCACCCGTAGGTGTCTGGGCCGTGTCTCAGTCCCAGTGTGGCTGGTCGTCCTCTCAGACCAGCTACCCGTCTTAGCCTTGGTAGGCCGTTACCCTACCAACTAGCTGATAGGCCGCGGGCTCCTCGCGAAGCGGCAGGCCTTGCGGTCCCCACCCTTTAATCCCGCAGGGATGCCCCCGCAGGACCACATCCGGAATTAGCCCACCTTTCGGCGGGTTATACCGGTCTTCGCGGCAGATTACCCACGTGTTACTCACCCGTTTGCGACTCCGGTCGCCGGATATTGCTACCCGACAACCAGCGTTCCACTTGCATGTCTTATCCACGCCGCCAGCGTTCGTTCTGAGCCAGAATCAAACTCTCCGTGTCAAAAACACGCAGGTCTGATTCCGCATCCGGTCCCGCAGGACCGGGTGCCGTTTCGGTTAAAACTCCGTGGCCGACCACCTGCCGGCCGGCCCCAGAGGGGCTCGCACTTGTCGCACAATTCAACTCTCAAAGAACGCCGGGTTGCTTGCCAACCCTCAAAATCCGGTTCTGCAGCCTGGTTGCCTGCCGCAGACGACAATGCCGCGCGCCGTGTTCGCCCTCTCGAACCGGCTCTGCGCAGCCGTCGAATTTCGCCTCAGAATGTATTTTCCCGCCCGGCAGGTGTCAACAGGTTTTTTTGCTTTTTTCGACCCCGCTTTCGCAAGGTCCTGCCGGACTTTCACCCCGGGTTCGGGGGCATCCTCGCAAAGAACGCGGCAAACCATACGCAGTGCGCCATGACCGCGCAAGAGGTTTTTTTCAAAAATTTTTTCGCTGCGTTGCCGCATGGGCCGCAGTCACTTGCGCAACCATCGGCGACGCCCCGGCCAGGGCAGCCTGCCACACCACACGCGGTTCGACGTTCCGATCCCGAGCGCACCGAACGCAATCGTCCCACTCGGGTTTGACCTGCACCGCCCGATTGTCGAGCAGCCCCACTTTGACCCGGACGGTGCCGTATGCGGTGGCGATTTCGATGATCTGGCGGCGCAATTTACGGCGTTCCCGTACGCTGCGCCGCACACCCAACGCCGAGGTCTCGCGCAGGATGAGCTCGGTGAAACGGTCCGCCTCGCCGGGCGGGCAAAGGAGGGTCAGCCACACGCCGGGACGCTGCTTTTTCATCTGCACGGGCACGTAAAAGACATCCAGCGCGCCCGCCTGCAGCGCCGCTTCCATGAACGCGCCCAGCTGCTCCCCCGTTGTGTCGTCGAGGTTGGTCTCCAGAACCGCGACCTCGTCGTGTTCCCAGTCATGGGGCGCGGGCGGCCCCCCGACGGCCGAGGCACAGCTTCCGAGAACGGCCCGCAGCACGTTGGGCCGGGTGCGGAGTGTGCGATGCCCCAGCCCGTGGCCGATGCGCCGCGCCACCAGGTTGCGCATGGGCCCGAACTCCTCGACGAACTCGGCCAGGAAGGCCGCGCCGGTGGGGGTGACAAGCTCATGTGGTTCTTCACACTGACTTATGGGCACACCGCGGGCTCCGAGGATGGCGAGTGTCGCCGGCGCCGGGACGGGGAACCTGCCGTGGGCGCACTCGATCCAGCCGGTGCCGTCCACCACGGGGCCGGCCAGTACGCGGGGCCGCCCCAGAAGGTCGAGGGCGATGCAACCGCCCACGATGTCCACGATTGAATCCACAGCACCCACCTCGTGGAAGTGGACGGTTTCCACCGGCTGACCGTGGATGCGGGCCTCGGCCTCTGCGATGCGGCGGAACCAGGCCAGGGCGCGCTCGCGGACCCACGGGGCCAGCGGGCTTTCTTCGATCAGGCGCCGGATTTCGGCGAATGACCGGTGCTCATGATGTTGCGCATCAGCATGCGGATGAACGTGTGCACGGGGTGGCGCGCCGTGCGCGGGGTCCGGATGCGCGGGCGCGGCATGGACCTCCACGCGGCAGCCGGCGATGTGCTCGCGGCTGTCGCGGTGCACGTGCCAGTGCCAGGGGCCCAGCGGGAGCTTGCGCAGTTCGGCTTCGACCCGTACGGGCTCGGCGCCCAGGTCGAACAGGGCGCCCAGGAGCATGTCGCCGCTGATGCCGCTGAAGAGGTCGAGGTAAAGGACGTCCATTCTTCAGAAGGAGTTTGGCTTATGATTCTCGCCGCGGTGGTTCTTCGGTCGCACGGGTGATCTGCTCGGCGACCAAGGCGTTGATCTGGCTGGCGGCGAAGCCGGCGCCGAATCCGTTGTCAATGTTCACGACGGTGATTCCGCTGGCGCAGCTGTTGAGCATGGCCAGCAGCGGGGCCAGACCGCCCAGATGGGCTCCGTAACCGACGCTGGTGGGCACGGCAATGATCGGGCGATTCACGAGTCCCCCCACGACGCTGGGCAGCGCGCCTTCCATGCCGGCCACGACGATGAGGACGTGGGCGCGGTGAAGGTCCTCGAGCCGGCCCAGCAACCGGTGCAGGCCGGCCACGCCCACGTCGTAGATGCGCTGGACCTGGTTGCCCATGACATCGGCGGTCACGGCCGCCTCCTCCGCCACGGGCAGGTCGCTGGTCCCGGCGCTGACCACGGCGATGGTGCCGGGGCGTTTGGGCAGCGGGTTCGGGTCAATGGTGACGCACCGGGCTGCCTCGTGCCACACGGCGTGTTTCCACCGGCGGCGCAGCAAGCGGGCGTGATCGGCCGTCAGTCGCGTGGCCAGCACGCGTTCGCCCTGACGGAGGAGGGTTTCGGCGATCGCGACGACCTGCCGGGGCGTCTTGCCCTGTCCGAAGATGACCTCGGGAAACCCCTGGCGAAGTCCGCGGTGAAGATCCACCCGGGCAAAACCCAGGTCGGCCAGGGGAGCGATTTGGAATGCGCGCAGGACCTCTTCGCGCCCGATGCGACGGGCGCGGAAGGCCTCCAACAATTGGATGGCTTCCTGGGTGGTCATGATGGGTCGGAATGGGCGGGTGACGCGGCGTGGGGAGCGGCCGGGCCGGGGCCGCTGCGCGGGGCAAAGGAGACGGAGGTCCGGGTGCGCCGCTGCAACAGCCGGGCCAGGTGAAGAGCCATTTCGAGCGATTGTTCGTAGTTGAGGCGCGGGTCCACCGGGCTGCGGTAGGCGCGGGTCAGATCGGCCTCGGTGAGGCCACAGGCACCTCCAATGCATTCGGTCACGTCCTCCCCGCTGAGTTCGAAGTGGACCCCGCCCAGGGGCAGGCCGGCATCCTGAAGAATTTGGGCGGTGAGCTCGAGTTCACGCAGGATGCGTTCGAACCGGCGGGTTTTGACGCCGGCAGGGGTGATTTCGGTGTTGCCATGCATCGGGTCACACACCCACAGGACGCGCCGGCCGCGTTTTTGCAGGGTTTCGATCAACGGAGGCAGGCCGGAGACGACCTCATCAGCGCCGAAACGCGTGATGAGGGCAAGCCGGCCGGGTTCCTGGTGCGGATCCAGTCGCTCGCACAGGGCCAGGAGTTCGTCCGGGGTGATCGGCGCCCCGATTTTGACGGCGACGGGGTTGCGGATGCCGCGGAAATACTCGACGTGCGCGCCGTCGGGATCGCGTGTACGATTGCCGATCCACGGAAAGTGGGTCCCCAGGTTGTACCAGCCCGGGCGGCGCGGGACCTGCCGCGTGAGAGCCTGTTCGTAGGAGAGGTGGAGGCCCTCGTGACTGGTGAAGAAATCCACGCGTTGGAGCTGGGGAATGGACACGCCGCCGGTGAGGGTTTCGATGAAGCCGATGGCATCCGCAACCGCGCGGACGCGTTCCTGATAGGCCTCGGCCACCGGGGTGGCACGCGCAAAACTGAGGGTCCAGTTCTCCGGGTGGTGCAGATCGGCGAACCCGCCGTCAATCAGGGCGCGGATGAAATTGATTGTGAGCCCGGCACGTTCGTACCCGCGCAGGAGGAGTTCCGGATCCGGCGTCCGATCGCGCGGATCGAAATTCGGGCGGTTGACGAGGTCGCCGCGATAGACCGGCAGGGCCCGGCCGTTGCGGATCTCGGTGTCGGCGGATCGTGGCTTGGCGTACTGGCCGGCGAAGCGCCCGACGCGGATAACCGGGATGCGCGCGTCGTGCACGATGAGCAGACTCATCTGCAGAAGGATCTTCAGCTTGGCGGCGATGATGGAGGACTCGCAATCGGCGAAGGTCTCGGAACAGTCGCCACCCTGCAGGAGGAAACGTTCGCCGCGAGCCGCAGCCGCCAGCTGGCTTTTGAGGTTCTCGATTTCGTAGCTGCTGACCAGCGGTGGCAGTTGCCGGAGTTGACGGAGGACCGATTCGAGCGCGGCGGGGTCCGGGTACTCCGGCTGCTGGCGGGCGGGTCTGCGCCGCCAACTGTCGGGCTGCCAATCCTGCGGTTGCGTCTGCGGGCCCATGCCTTGCGGGGGTGAGCCTGCCGCAAAGATGGCGCCAGTGCAAGTGAGGCAGCGATGTGGGCAGAAGCGGGCCTTCATCTCGTCCGGTACCGGCGCGAACTTGTGCGTGCCGTCGCTTGGCCGACGGAGTTTTCCCCGGTGACCGGGTGGCGGCTTCATTTCCCGCCGGAGCCGAACGACAAGCGCCCCGGCCCCGCAGGCCCCGGAACCGGGCGGCCCGGATTCATCCGCCGAGGGCGCGGGAGCGCTCCTGGCGACTTTCCGGCATGGGGAAAGCCGCGCACGCCGGCTGTTGGCCACGGGGCAGGTTTTCCTGCTGGAGCAGCGCGGCAGGTCGTCTATGTTAACGCTCGGTGTATGGGAGCCAGGAAGTTGTTGTTGGTGGATGACGAGGCGGACGTGCGGTACTCGTTCCGGCGCCTGTTCGAGGGACCGGATCTGGAGGTGTGGGAGGCCGCCAGCGGTGAGGAGGCCCTGCGTCTCATTCCCAAGGTACAGCCCGACCTGGTGGTGATGGACATCCGCATGGCGGGGCTGAGCGGGCTGGAGACCCTGCGGCGGATTCGCCAGACCGATCCGCGCCTGCTGGTGATCCTGATGACCGCCTACGGCACGACGCAGACGGCCATCGAGGCAATGAAGCTGGGGGCCTACGATTACCTGTTGAAGCCGTTCGACGTGGCCAAACTGCGGGCGGCGATCGAACAGGGGCTGAAGGCGGCCCGGGACATGCGGCAGACGGTGGCCATCCGGCCGGAAGGCTCCACCGATGAGGACACTCTCGGACTGGTGGGTCGCAGCGAGCCCATGCAGCAGGTGTTCAAGCTGATCGGTCAGCTTGCCGGTTCGGACGCCACCGTGCTGATCACCGGTGAAAGCGGGACGGGCAAGGAACTGGTGGCCCGGGCGATCTACCAGCACAGCCGGCGCGCCGATCAACCTTTTCTGGCTGTCAATTGCGCGGCCATTCCGGAGGGACTGTTGGAGAGCGAACTGTTCGGGCATGAGCGCGGCGCGTTCACCGGCGCCACCCAGCAGCGCATCGGCAAGTTCGAGCAGTGCCACCGGGGAACGTTGTTCCTGGACGAGATCGGCGACATGAGCCTGGCCACGCAGGCCAAGATCCTGCGCGTGTTGCAAACGGGCCGGTTCGAGCGTGTGGGTGGCAACCAGACCCTGCAGGTGGATGTACGGATCCTGGCAGCGACGAACCGGCCCTTGGAAGAGATGGTGGCAGCGCGCCAGTTCAGGGAGGACCTGTTCTACCGGCTGAACGTGGTGCGGATTCATCTGCCGCCGTTGCGGGAACGCAAGGAGGACATCCCGCTGTTGGTCGAATACTTCCTGCGCCGGATTGCGCGGGAGCAGAACCAGGCGCCGAAGTCCATGACGGCGGCGGCTTTGGAGGCGCTCCAAGGCTATCACTGGCCGGGCAATGTGCGGGAGCTAGAAAACGTCCTCCGGCGCGCGTCGGTCATGGCGAAAGGGGAGGCCATTCTCCCGGGGGACCTTCCGCCGGAGGTCACCGGAAGCGGCGGCGCGGTCCGCCCGGCCGCGGGAGCGGAAGCGCGACCGGCCGGAGGTTCGACGGGCGCAGCCGCTGCTGTCGGCGCCGAGCAAGGCACGGGTGGATCGGAGGAGGAGGAGGTCGTGCGGCTGGCGCAGCGACTGTTCCAGTGGGCACGACGGCATCCGGATCGGAAGGTCCTGCCGGCCGTGGAACGGGAGTTGGTCGTCCAGGCGCTGAAGGAAACGCGCGACAACCAGATGCGCGCGGCACGGTTGCTGGGCATCACGCGGGCCACCTTGCGCAAACGGATCGAGAAATTCGGCATCCGCCGCGAGCTGAGGGTGGAATAGGTGCGAACGGCCGGGCCCTGGCGCCACCTGTCGCCTGCCGGGCTCAGGCCGACCCGTGCCGGTCCGGCTGCGGGGCAACCTCGGCAAGGAAACGTTGCAACGCCGACCAGACCTCTTCGAGTGAAAGTCCCTCCAGGCAGACGGGCCGGGGCCAGCGGCAGTAGTCGAAGCAGGGTTTGAAAGGGCACGGTTTGCCATCGACCCAGCGAGCAGCCGGATGGAGGGGTGCGAACCATTCGGGCAGTTGCGGACCGAACAGGGTGAACGTGGGCAGGCCGCAAACCGCCGCCAGATGGCCGGGGCCGGAATCGTTCCCGATGAATACGGAAGCCGCGTCGATGAGTTCCAGAAGGGCGGACACGGTTTGAGGGGTGGCCACATCCGCTTCTCCAGCTCGTTTCCACCATTCGGTCTGTGGCGGGTCACAGGCCACGCGCACCTGCCAGCCCCTGGCGCGGAGCCGGCGAACCAGTTCGCGGTAGCGGTCCAGCGGCCAGACGCGCACGGGCTGCCCTGCACCGGTATGAACGAGGATGGCACGGTCTGCAGGCCGGCGGGTTGGAACGAGTCGTTCGCGCGGCGGCAGCTCCAGTCCGAGCGCGCGCCCCACCTGCCGCCAGTAGTCATAGCGGTGCGCTTCCGGATCCGGCAACGCAAGGGGCCGGGTCAACCAACGTTGACTGCCGAGGCGCGGGAACCCGAGCCGTTCCCGGGCACCGACCAGGCGCAGCCACAGATGGTCCCGTGGATCCCAACGGGCGGACACGCCCACGTCGAAGCGTTCGCGACGGAGTTGACGGGTCATGCCGATGAGCCGCCGCCACGGCCATGTCCAGAACCTGTACTTGCCCCGGAAGGCCGTCCAGGGCGCCACCACGGCCAGCACCCGCACGCCGGGCCAGAGCCGTGGCTGCAATTCGCTGCCGAACGGCTTGGACACCAGGGTGACATCGAAGCGTTCGGACGCCGCCTGCAGGAATCTGCCGGCGATGACCAGGTCGCCCAATCCCCAGAGTTCCAGCACCAGCAGCCTGGGTTTCATGGCGGCGAGGCAGCGTGTGGGCGTTGGGGCGGCACGGCACGGGCGGCGGGCGCAACGTGTGAGGGTCGCTGCGCGGCCACCCAGGCCGACCATCCCAGCCAATGCACGCAAGCGGTCAGGCGTTGCCGGGTGGGTGGCCCCCAGCGCAGCAGCCAGTGGCTCAGCGCGAAGAGCCAGTTGCGCGAAATCCCGGCGCCCAGGATGACCAGGCCGCGCTGTTCCAGCTCGCGTGTCAGTTCGGCGACGGTCACCACCCGGACGTGCGTGGGATCGTCGTGGAAGTTGAGTGTGAAGTTCACGGCCGGGGCAAACGTCCGCGCAGAAGGGAGGTGAAGAGTCTTGGGATGGGGGGTTTCGAAGTACACGCGCCCGCCCGGTTTGAGCAGGCGGGCGACCTCGTTCAGCAGCCGGTCCAGGCGTTGCAGGTGTTCGACCAAATGCATGCAGGTGATGGCGTCGAACGTGGCGTCCGGCCAGGGCAACGGGTCGCGTTCCAAGTCAGCCCGCACGAACGCGCATCCGGCCGGGTAGCGCTCGGGCAGGCCGGCCTTGTCCACGGCATGGAACCGCAGGTCCGGCCGGAGTTCGGCCATGTGCCGGAGCGTCTCGCCGTCGGAGGAGCCGAGGTCGAGCAGGGCGCCGCCGCGCGGTGTGGCGGCGACGAACGCGGCCCGTGTGTCCAGCCACGGCCAGGGTCTGAGCCAGCGCCAGTTCATGAAGCCAGTGCCGGGAGACTCGCCCCCGGGTGAACGTGCAGGTGAGGCACCGAACCCGGACCTTCCCCCGCACGGGAACTCGCGACTCCCGCGGCTTCCACCCGCACCCGGGTCCGTTGCCCGGCAGGTTAGGCGGGCATGCGCCACGCTGTAAAGGTCCGCCAGACCCGACCCGGCCCGGCGCGGAGTGACGCGAGCACGTTGCAGACCGGGGACATAAAACTTGAGAGGCCGTGGAACCGCTGTTAGTGTTCGGACAAAGCATGGCTCAGGGGATGCATCTTTCTCAGCGGCTGACCCAGTCGCTGATCCTGGCACCGCAACTGCAGCAGTCGCTGGCACTGTTGCAGGCCCCCCTGCTTGAACTCAAGAGCCTGGTGGAGCAGGAGCTGCAGCAGAACCCGGCCTTGGAAGAACTCCCCCCGGGCGCCGCGGAGGCGGAAACCGCGGAGGCGCACGCCGCGCGACTCGACCAGTTGGACCCTGCGGAGCCACCGCCGGACGTCCAATACGATCCCACGGTGGAACGCCCCGGCGAGCCTGTGGACGATTTCCAAGCCGAGCTGGAGCGGCTCCTGCAACTGGACCAGGAATGGCGGGAACACTTCCAGGAAACCCAACTGACGCAGCGGGTCACCCCTGAAGACGAGGAGCGGCGCCAGTTCATGTTCGACTCTCTGGTGGCCAGTCCCTCGCTGCAACAGGACCTGCTGGAACAAATGCGGGAGTCGGACCTTTCGGAGGCGGATTACCCCGTCGGCGAGCTCATCATCGGCAACGTGGACGAACGCGGGTATCTCACGGCCACGATCGAGGAGATCGCGGCGGAAGCCCGCACCACGCCCGAGCATGTCGAACGCGTGCTGCGGGTGATCCAGAGCCTGGAACCGCCCGGTGTGGCCGCGCGTAATCTGCAGGAGTGTCTCCTGTTGCAACTGGAACGTGCCGGACAACAGAACAGCCTCGAATACCGTCTGATCCGCGATCACATGGACCTGCTGGCCCGGCGGAAGATCCCCGAACTTTCCCGGGTCACCGGCGCGACAATCGAGGAAGTGCAGGAAGCCCTCCGGCGGATTGCACGACTCGATCCGCGCCCCGGCCGTGCGTATGCTTCGGAGGCCGAACTCTACGTCGTGCCGGAAGTGTTCGTCCAGAAGGTCGGCGACGACTACGTGGTCACCGCCAACCAGGATTATCTCCCCCGCCTGCGAATCAGCCCCACCTACCGCGACCTGATGAGCCGTTCGGCCGTGGACACCGTGGCGCTGGCACGTGCGTTCGAGGGCTGTCCGCAGGAAATCCGGCCCTTGCTGGAGCAGGCCATGGAGGCCATCCGGTCCGACCAGGACCAGATCGCCCTCCAGCGGCTCAAACAAATCGGCGAGTTTCCGGATCTGACCCGCGCGCAGCGGCAGGCGCTTCAAGTCGCCCAGGCGCAGATCATGGAAAAAGCGGCCTTCTTGGAGGCCCGGAACTTCATCCGCGACAAGATCCGCGCAGGCAAGTTCCTGATCCGGAGCATCCACCAGCGGCAGGAGACCATCCTGAACATCGCCCGCGAGATCGTCAAACGGCAGCGAGACTTCTTCGAGAAGGGACCCTCGCACCTCAAACCCCTCACCATGGCGGCCGTGGCCGAGGCGGTGGGCGTTCACGAGACCACCGTCAGCCGGGCGGTCAACGGCAAGTACATGCAAACGCCGCGGGGCCTCTTCGAGATGCGATACTTCTTCAGCACCGGCATCCGCACCGCGACGGGCTCCGACCTGTCCAACACCAGCGTCAAGGAGATGATCGCCGAGATCTTCCGCAACGAAGACCCGGCTCATCCGTTGTCCGACGATGCGGTCGTCAGGATCCTGAAACAACGCGGCATCGAAATCGCCCGGCGCACGGTCGCGAAATACCGCATGGAACTCGGCATCCTGGCTTCGAATCTGCGCCGCGTCTACACGAGCCGACCCCGCGAAAAGGGCATTGCCGAATCCTCACCCTCATCCGACGCCGCCCCGGCGCAGTCCACCCGGGCCGAAGCCAACCGCGCGGCGACAGAAACCCAACCACCCGCATCGGGCCCGCCGACGGCCGAAGAGATCGCCCCGGCACCGGCCGTTCCACTCCATGCAAACCCGGCCGTCCCCTCGCCGGCTGCGCCCGTTTCCGAACCTTCCGCAGAGCGACCCCACCCGGAAGGATCAGCCGGCTTGGAAGTTACCAAGGCGTCTCCGAGCTCCCCGGCGCAGCCTGCACGACCTGCGTCCTGCCCGATGGACATGCCCGGGACCCGGGACTCAACAACACCCGGGCCCCACGCGGCAGAACTCGAGCCCGAGCCGGGAAAGTTTGCGGCACACGTGCAGCCGATGCCACTTCCCGCGAAGGAAAAAACCGGATCCTGACCGCGGAGGGGCGACCCAAAACAGGCCCATCCCGGCCGGCCTCACAGCCCCTGTGGACGCGTCCCCGAAATGAGCCGGCCGCGGCGGAGAAGGGAATCGGACGGGCACGCCGGTCCGCACAATCAGGAGTTGCCATGTTGCCTATGAAAAAGCTCCTGACGATCTGTCTGACGGCAGGGGGTCTCGCAATGGCTCCGGCTGCAGAACAATTTGGCTATGCCGACCTGGTGAAGCGGCTGGCCGACTTGGAACACCTGGCCACGCTGCCCCCGGAGGGCGAGCGCACCGCACAATGGTCGAGCTACGACCGGACCAGTCGGTACGACGAGGCCAGCGGTCGCTATTTGGGATGGGACGCCAACGCCGACGGGCACGGTTTCATCCGGCGAGAGGGTAATCTTCAGGTGCTGGCGGAGATGAAAGGGCCCGGCGTCATCTGGCGCATGTGGTCGGCCACGCCAAAGGAGGGTCGGGTCCGCATTTACCTCGACGACGAAACCGAGCCGGCTGTGGACCTGCCGTTTGCGGCGTATTTCGACGGCAGGCATCCGCCGTTCCATCGAAAGGCCCTGGTCCACCGGGCCGCCATGGGCTGGAACAACTACACGCCCATCCCGTTCCAGAAATCGTGCAGGATCGTGGCCGAGGATGGATGGGGCGATTACTACCATTTCACCTACACCCTGTTTCCCGAAGGGACCAGGGTCCCGACCTTTCGCATGAACCTGGACCCCGAGGAGGCGGCTGCGTTGGACGAAATGGACCGCCGGCTGCGCGAATGCGGCCCGCGCACACCGCGGGACCCGATCGGTCACGACCGCTTCGAGGGAACGCTCGGGCCGGGCGACCACCACACCATCCGCCGGAGCGGTCCCGGCGCCATCACGCTGATTCGTGCGCGAATCGACGCGTTGCCGGCCCATGAAGCGGAAGCGGCCCTGCGTGAGTTGACCCTGGAGATCACCTGGGACGGAGAGGATCGGCCGGCCGTTTGGACGCCGCTGGGGGATTTCTTCGGCACGGCCCCCGGTTTGAACACCTACCGCTCCCTGCCCTGCGGACTGACGGAGGACAGTTGGTTCTACGCCAACTGGTTCATGCCGTTCGATCGTTCCTTCGAATTGCGACTGATGAACGAGGGTCGCGTGGCGCGGTCGGTGACCCTGGAAGTCACCACCGAGCGGTTGCGCCGTGGTGGGGCGGCCTACGGCCGCTTCCATGCCAAGTGGCATCGCGACGAGTTCCTGCCCACCGAACCGGAACGCTGGTTGGACTGGCCGGTGCTCAAGACCGCCGGCCGGGGCCGTTATGTGGGCGTGATGTTGCACGTGTGGAACCCGCGGGGCGCCTGGTGGGGCGAAGGCGACGAAAAATTTTTCGTCGATGGCGAGACGTTCCCCTCGATCTTCGGCACGGGCTCGGAAGACTATTTTGGCTATGCCTGGTGCTGTCCGGACCTTTTCCAACACGCCTTCCACAATCAAACGCGCAACGACGGCAACAACAAGGGCCACATATCCGTCAATCGCTGGCACGTGGCCGATCAGGTGCCTTTCCAGGAGTCCCTGGAGGTGTACCTTGAAAAGTATTTCCCCAACACCCGCCCCACGCTTTACGCTGCCACGGCTTACTGGTACCTCGCACCCGGCGGTTACGATCCCTACGCGCTGGCCCCGGTGGAGCAGCGGGTCGGATACGCCCGGGCATTCGTTTATCCCGAGATTCCCGGGGCCGTTGAGGGCGAACAGCTCAAGGTCCTCTCCTGCACCGGGGGCCGCGCCGTGGTCCAGGACATGAGCGGCTGGGGCGATCAGTGGAGCCACGACGCGCAGTTGTGGTGGATCGAAGGCCGCCCCGGAGCCCGACTCGACCTGGAGTTGCCGGTGGCCACCAACGGTTCCCATGCCGTCGCTGTGCGACTGACCCGCGCGCGTGACTATGGCGTCGTGCGCTTCCGCTTGGACGGTCGTCCCGTGGGCGAAGAGGTGGACCTTTACGATCCCCGTGTCGTCCCCACCGAACTCATCGAACTGGGCGTCCATGCGTTGGAGGCCGGACAACACGTGTTGACGGTGGGAATCACAGGGAAACACCCCGACGCCCTGCCCGCCTACATGTTCGGGCTCGATTACGTGAAGCTCACGCCCGCCGCATCTTCGCCGGCAAACGCGAACGCGACCTCTCCATGAGCAACCGGCCTCCCCGCCCTGCGTGGGCCGGCCTCGGGCCGGCAGGTCCGCAGAGAGTCCCGTGGGAAACGCGATCCGCAGAACCCGCCGCCGGGGCACGGCCGGGCGGAGTTGCCAAAAGGATTGCCGCCGGGCGACGGCCACCCTTAACTGGGCACGGATGATGCGGAGCGGTTGGAACGGGAGGGCAGCAACTTCATGTGGGTTGCACCGATGGTGGTGGGTGGGGCTTTGCTGTGCTCTGGCGCTGATGGCCCGGGCGCAACCCCCCTTGCGTCCGGGCACCAACCTCTGGTCGGTCCAATTGGGTTCGGGCAATCAGGCCACGCCGGCTGTGGCGCCGGACGGCACAGTGTACGTGGGGTTGTTCGACGGCCGGATGGTGGCGTTCGGGCCGGATGGACAGCGCCGCTGGCAGTTCGCCACGGGCATGGAGATCCAGTCGGCGCCCACGGTGGCACCCGATGGAACGATCTATTTCGGTTGCCGGGACCGCCGCCTGTACGCGCTGCGCCCGGACGGGCGGCTGAAATGGTATTTCCGCACCGGCCAGTGGGTGGACGCCTCCCCTGCCCTTCTGTCGGACGGTAGCGTGTGCTTCGGATCCTGGGACGGACGGTTCTACGTGCTCTCGCCCGAGGGCCGGGTCCGGTGGACCTTCGACGCCTCCGGCATCATCTCAGCCTCCGCCGCCGTCGCCGCCGACGACATGATCTACTTCGGCACCCATGCGGGGCGTCTGTACGCACTGCGACCGGACGGCACCGAACTTTGGATGTACCAGGCCAACGGGGCCATTCTCTCCACGCCGGCCCTGGATCCTCAGGGCAATGTGTACTTTACGACGGTGCGCGGGCGATTGCTCTGTGTGGATCGGAACGGACGGTTGCGATGGGAGACCCACACGGGCGGCATCACCGCCTCCTCGCCGGTGCTCGACCTGGACGGACGCGTGTACGTGGGGGTCAACCGTGACCTGCGCGCCTACGGCGAGCTCGGTCGGCTCCTGTGGCGGTACGGCACGGGCGACGATGTGGAGGCCGCTCCCACGCTCTGCGCCAATGGCACGATCCTGGTGGGCAGCCGGGACGGGTCCCTCCATGCCGTGACACCCGAGGGACGTTACGTGTGGCACAACTGGCTCAAGGGGTTCATCCTGTCGAGCCCGGCGCTGGGACGGGACGGGACGATCTACGTCCTTACCTATTACGCCCTGCATGCCCTCCATCCCGAGGCCCCGCTGGCGCCCTCCAACTGGCCCACCTACCAGGGCAACAGCCAGCGGACAGGACAAAGCCGGTATTGAACGCCGTTGCCGCCTCTCCAGCAGACCAGCCCGGCCCGCGCCCTGCCCGGGGCCGGAGGGTGATCCGGGTGACATCGCCGCACAAAGGGGTTGTCGCTGAAACGCCTTCCCGGCAAGTTGGGCGGCCGTTATGGACGTGTTGAATCTCGGCATGGTAGGAGGCGGGACGGTCGGCAGCGGCGTGTTCCACGCCCTGCAACAGAACGGCGAGCTGTTGGCCTGCCGGATCGGCGTCCGGATTCAAGTCCGCAAAGTGGCCGTCAAGGCCGTGGACGAGCCGAGGCCCTATCCGATCCCGCGCCGGCTGCTGACCACCGACTGGCGCCAGGTGGTTGAGGACCCCGAGGTCCACATGGTCACCGAACTGGTGGGGGGTACCACGGTCGCTCGGCAGATTGTCGAGACGGCACTGCGCCTGGGCAAACCGGTGATCACCGCAAACAAGGCCCTGCTCTCGGCGCACGGTCCCGAGCTGTTCCGCAAAGCCGAGCGTCACGGGACGAACCTGTATTTCGAGGCCAGCGTGTGCGGCGGGATTCCGATCATCAAGGCGCTGCGCGAGGGGTTCGTGGGCAATCGCATCCGTGCGCTCTACGGCATCGTCAACGGCACCTGCAACTACATCCTCACCCGCATGGCCCGGGATCGCGCCGGGTTCGATGCCGTGTTGAAGGAAGCCCAACGGGAGGGTTACGCCGAAACACCGCCCGACCTGGACATTGACGGCCATGACGCCCAGCACAAAACCGGCATCCTGGCCTCGCTGGCTCACGGCATCTGGATTCCGCCCTCGAAAATCAGGGTCGAGGGCATCCGATCCGTCTCCCCGTTGGACCTGGAATTTGCCTCGCAACTGGGTTACACGATCAAACTGTTGGGCATTGTGAAGGAGCTGGGATCGGCGGACGCAACCGATGGCGAGACACCGTTGCAGGTGTCGGTTTACCCGGCGCTGATCCCCAGCCGGCACGTGCTGGCGGGCGTTCAGGGTGTGTTCAACGCGGTGTTTGTCCGCGGGGACGTGGTGGGCGAGACGCTGTTTTACGGCCAGGGCGCGGGCAAGGACGCCACGGCCAGCGCCGTGCTGAGTGATCTGGCCGATGCGGCCCTGGACCTGCGGTTCGGCAGCCCGCGACGGCGCCCGGCTTTCGTGCGGCAACCGAACCGGGTCCGTGTGGTGCCGATGGACGAGGTGGTGAGCCGGTCGTTTGTCCGGTTGAGTGTTGTGGACCGGCCCGGTGTGTTGGCGCGGATTGCCGCGGTGTTCGGCCAGGCCGGGATCGGCATTGCCTCGGTCATTCAACCCGAGGGGCACACCGGGGAAATCGTGCCGCTGATACTGATGCTGCACGAGGCGCCGGACGGCGCGGTGCGCCGGGCCCTCGGCCGGATCGGCCGACTTCCCGTGGTCAAGGCCCCGCCGGTCCGGTTCCGCGTCGAATCGTTGGACTGAACAAACCGCAGGCGTTCATGATCCGGTATCGCAGCACCAATTGCGCGGCTCCCGCGGCCGACCTGCGCGAGGCTCTCATGCGGGGTCAGGCGCCCGATCGGGGGCTGTATCTGCCGGAACGGTTCCCCACTCTCGATGTTCACACCCGCCGCAGCTTCGCCGAACGGGAGTACGCGGACATTGCCACACAGGTTTTGGCGCCGTACACCGAGGGACTCCTCGCTCCGGACGAACTCGCGGAGCTGTGCCGGCAGGCCTACGATTTCCCGGTGCCCCTGGAGCCCGTCCGGGATGAGGACCGGGTGTACATCCTCCGCCTGGATCGCGGGCCCACCGCGTCATTCAAGGATTTCGCAGCGCGTTGGATGGCGCGGGTGTTGTCCCGGCTGGTGGCCCGGTCAGGCCGGCCCCTGACCATCCTCACGGCCACCAGCGGCGACACCGGTTCGGCCGTGGCCAGCGCGTTCCATCGCGTGCCGGGCATCCGCGTCGTGGTCCTGTTTCCACGCGAGGAGGTCAGCGACCGCCAGCGCCGGCAGATGACCACGCTGGGCGACAACATCCGCACGGTGGCGCTGAACGGGAAATTCGACGATTGCCAGGCACTGGTGAAACAGGCGTTTGCCGACCCCGCGCTCGAAGGGCTCAACCTCTCATCGGCCAATTCCATCAACGTCGGCCGGTTGCTGCCGCAGAGTGTGTACTACTTTTACGCCGCCGCACGCGTGGCCGGTCCGGAGCAAGCCGTGGACGTGGTGGTCCCCAGCGGCAACTTCGGCAACATGATGGGCGCGGTGATCGCACGGCTCATGGGGTTGCCGGTGCGGCGGCTGGTGGTGCCCGTCAACCGCAACGACGAGTTCCCCCGTTACCTGGCCACCGGCCGGTACGAAAAAGTGGTGCCGTCCCGGGCCTGCCTCTCCAACGCCATGAACGTCGGCCACCCCAGCAACCTCGCCCGGTTGATCGCCGTGTACGGAGGTTGGATGGATGAAACCGGGCGGATTTGCCAGGAACCGGATCTGGCGGCCATGCGAAGGGATCTCTACAGCGTTTCCGTCTCGGACGATGAAACCCGCGCCGCCATCCGCCAGGCTTGGGAACGGCACCGCCTTCTCCTCGAACCCCACGGAGCTGTGGCCTGGTGGGGATTCCAACTGTACCGCCGGGAAACCTCCGCCAGGCCCGTCCCAACCGTCGTGCTGGAAACGGCGCATCCGGCCAAGTTCCCCGAGGAAATCGAACGATTACTTGGGTTCCGACCCGAGGAGCCGGCAGCCCTGAAAGCCCTGGACCACCTGCCGGAGTCCTGCGACACACTCGAACCGCGTTACGAACAGTTCCGCGACTACCTCCTGGCGTTGCCCCGGCCATGAGCTGCACCGCCCCAGGGCACCCCCGCCTCCCGGGCCGGCCCCGGAACCAGCGACCCGATGAGCCGGAAGACCCGCGACACTTCTGGCTCCGACAGGTCAAGCCGCTGCTCCGGAAGCATGTCACCCCGTTTTTTCTTTTTTCGCTCCGGCCGCTCCAGTGGCGATTGGCCCGGGCCGACCGCGCCCTGCAGGGAATCCCGGTGAAACACTGGTGGTCCGCCAAGACGCTCACCCTGCCGCCCCTCTGGCAATGGTGGCGCAAGGAGGGGCGCGGGATCGAGGTGGTCAGCGAATTCGAGCTTCGCGCCGCCCTCGCAGAGGGATTCACCCCGGAAGCAATCCTGGTCAATGGACCGGCAAAACAGGATTGGTTGCCTGGGTTCGAACGGTGCGGCCTCCGGGTCAACCTGGATTCTCCGGCCGAGGCTGCCGTGTTGCTCCCGCTGGCCGCGAAGTACAAATGGCAGTTGGGCCTGCGTCTGGCGCCCGGAGTGTGCCGGTCAGCCGATTCACGCGCACGGCCCGGCCAGTTCGGCATGAGTCTCCCGGAACTGCGCGAGGTCCTCCGCCGGGCGCGCCGGATCGGAATCGAACCCGAGGTGCTGCATTTTCACCTTGGCACCCAGATCCCCTCCGCAGACTGGTACGCCGCAGCACTGGAGGAAGCAGCCACGCTGTGCCACCAATTGCATTGGCACCCGCAGGTCGTGGACTGTGGCGGTGGGTGGCCACTCGACGGCGCCCTCGATCCCACAAACCGGCCGCTGGCCCGAGGTTTTTCCATCCCGGCCTTCGCACAAGCGTTGCAAAGGGCGCGGAAATCTTTCGCCCACTTGAAGGAGTTCTGGCTGGAAAACGGCCGCTGGCTGGCCGCACCCGCCGGCGTGCTGGTGGTGCGGGTGCGTGACCTCAAGACACGAGGAACCGTTCGATACGCCATCTGCGACGGGGGGCGCACCCTGCACGGGATGGTGAGCACCTGGGAGAGACACGATCTCGTGGTGCTGCCCGAGCGAGCAGGCCGCCGGGTGCCGACAATCGTCACCGGCCCCACCTGCATGACCTTCGACGTGCTGGCCGAGGCGGGACTGCCCCGGGGCCTGCGAGCCGGCGATCACCTCATCTGGATGCACGCCGGGGCCTACAACCTCTCCTGGGAAACGCGCTTTTCACACGGGCTGGCACCGGTGCTCTGGCACGACGGCCGTGTCGTTCAACAGGTGCGACCCCGTGAATCCTTCGACCAATGGTACGGAAGATGGATGCCCGCACCCGCCGACCCGCCGAAGCCCCGGTCCGGATGAGAGACCGAAACGCCATCCCTCGACGGGATGAAGGCGGGACGACCTGTCTGGTGCGGGACCCGAGCGCGATGGCTGGGCATGAAACCCGGGGCACCATGGCCCCACACAGCCAATCCGGCCCCACCGCCTTGCGCCCTGCCAGAACGGATGACCCGGATGGCGGGAGCGGTGCTGCCCGGCCCGGGTCAGCCGCATCAGGCGTCGAACTCGAACGACAGGTATAGTGCGACCCCCTTGGATTGGGCGTAGGTTCGCACCTCGGGCCCGCTGATCATGTGCGTCACCAGGACGGGGAAAACACGCCCCAAAACCGGCTGCAGCCGTTCCAAACGCCGTCGCAAAAACCGATCCACGTCGTTGCACGAAAGTTGCGTCTTGCTCTCCCCGACAATCCAGACGGGCTGGCCGTCCTGTTCCGCCCGTGCCAGGATGTTTACTTCGAGGTTTCTCCCCTCCGAGTCGGTCAGGAAGTCGCGGCGGATTCTTTCCAGCACCCGCACCCGGTGGTCGCGCTCCAAGAGCGCCGGAAGCGCGCGATAGGCAGCGTTTTCCAGTGTATAACCAACAGTCGCGGACAACCCGCCCAACTGCCGGTTGGTTTCGTCCAAACGTTCCCGGGTTTCCTGCAAGGCCGCGGCCAACTGATCCAACCGGATGGCCAGGGTCTGAACCCGCTGCTCGGTTTGCCTCTGCGCCTCGGCCAGCTCTTCGAGCCGCTGCTCGGTTCGCCTCTGCGCCTCGGCAAGTTCTTCGAGCCGCTGTTCGGTTCGCCTCTGCGCCTCGGCCAGCTGCTCCACCCGCACCGCGAGGGCCTCGAGCCGCTCGTCCGTCCGCCTCTGCGCGTCGGCAAGTTCTTCGAGCCGCTGTTCGGTTCGCTTCTGCGCCTCGGCCAGCTGCTCCACCCGCACCGCGAGGGCCTCGAGCCGCTCGTCCGTCCGCCTCTGCGCCTCGGCAAGCTCCTCGAGCCGCTGTTCGGTTCGCTTCTGCGCCTCGGCCAGCTGCTCCACCCGCACCGCGAGGGCCTCGAGCCGTTCGTCCGTCCGCCTCTGCGCCTCGACAAGCTCTTCCACTTTCTGGGCGAGCCGCTGCAGCTGCTGTTCTGTCCGCACCTGTTCGGTCGCCAGCTCCTGCAACGCACGCGCCAGCGGTTCGGTGGCGTCCCTGACCTCGGTCCGCACATGCTCCTGAATGAGCGCGTCCAAGACGTGCGCGACCTTCTGAGAAGCCTCGGGACCCAGTGCGCCCTTCAACTCCTCGTATGCCTGCCAGATATTCATGGCTGTCACCCTACTCTGTCGGAGGGGTGGAACCTTGTCAAAGCGGCTGTTTCGGCGAGGACCTGCTCCTCCGTGGCGGACCTCACGGGAGGACCCAGAGCCCCGGGAAGGCCCGAACTCACGCTCCGACCCGGACTCCACCAACGTCGGACATTCCCAATCGCCGGCCGAAGCCGCCCTGACAAACTGGCCAGCCGCGCCCAAAGTCGTGCGGGCAGCTCCAACCGTTGCTACGGTCGAGCCTCAGGCACGGATCCCAAGCCCCTTGCAGACCAACGCTGTTGCCGTCCGGGCTCGTCGTCTCCCGCACGGCACCACAGGAAAAGTGCCATCTAACTCAGTTCGCGGACCGCCTCCTCCCAGATTTGCGCAATCTCTTGATAGATCGCCTTGAGCCGGGCACGATCGGCTGATGCGGCCTCACGTCGCTGGGGAGCGAAATCCAACGGATGACCGAAGACCACGCGTACGGGCCGCGGCCTGGGCAGGCGCCGATGCCGGCTCCATGCCTCGTACGTTCCAAAGAGCCGGACCGGCACGACCGGGGCCTGACTGCGCACCACCAACAGGCCCAACCCCACCTGGGCTGGTCGCAGCGACCCGTCCGGGCTGCGCGTCCCCTCGGGAAACAAGAGCACGGCTTCCCCGGCTTGGAGGCGTTCGAGCAGCGTCCGGAGGCCGGCCGGCGCAGTGGCGTTACGGTCCACAGGGATGCACCGGTACCGGCGCAACAGCCAGCCCAGCAGGGGAAAGCTGAAGAGGCTCTTGCGGGCCAGGTACGACACCGGGCGCGTCACCGCCGCCCCCACCAGCGGCGGATCCAGGAAACTGGCATGGTTCGGGGCCAGGATGACGCCTCCCTCGGCCGGCACGCGCCCGACATGTTCCACCTGCCAGCGGAAACAGAGTCGGAACACCAGCCGGCAGAACTGCCAGCTCACCCGGTAAAGGGGATCCATCCGCGCCGCACCGGTCATGATGAGGAAGCGCCACCGGTCCTGCGGGCGGCCAACCGCTGCCGGATGTCCTCCAGAATCAGGGCGCTGGTCTGTTCGGGGCTCATCTCGGAGGTGTTGATCACGTGGGCACCCAGCGGGATCATCAGCGGCGCCACGGCCCGCTGGCTGTCCTGTTGATCGCGGGCGGCCAGGTCCTCCTGCACACCCTCGGCCGCGCGGCGACGGTGCCGTTCCTCCAGGCTGGCATCGAGGTAGTACTTGAACTCCGTTTCCGGGAAGACGTTCGTGCCGATGTCGCGCCCTTCCATCACGAGGTTGCCGAACTTCGTGCACTCCCGCTGTTTCCGCTTCATCCAGCGCCGCACGGCCGGCACCGCGGCCACATGCGGAACCGCCGCACTGACCTCCGCGGTCCGAATCTCACGCTCCGGGTAATAACCGTCCACCAACAAGCGCACCTGCCCGTCCACGCAGCGCAGCTCGGTTTTCCAGCGGCGGCAGACACGGGCGACCGCATCCGGGTCCTTCACATCCACACCGAGTTTCAAGCAATACCAGGCCAGGGTGCGGTACATCGCCCCCGTGTCCACGTAGACGTACCCGAGCGCACGCGCCACGAGCCGGGCATTCGTGCTCTTGCCGCTGGCGCTGGTCCCGTCAATGGCGATGACGATGGGTGTTTCCAAATCCTTCGGTCCCCTGGCGGCCCCGCAGGACGGACCGCCGGCTCATGGCTCCTGCGCAACCACCGTCAACCGGTCCGGCCCCAGCATCGCACCGGACCGGCCGTCCCGGATCCGCGCACCCAGTCCGTCCGGAGGTGGCGCGGCCAGTTTCGCGAAAAAGTTCGGAAACGTCTTGGCCACGCAGGCGGGATTGTGGATGCGAATGCCCGGGACTTTCAACCCCAGAATCGCAAAACACATGGCCATGCGATGGTCCTGGTAGGTCCGGATCTCCGCCCCGTGCAGGACGGACGGACGCACCGTCAACGTGTCGCCCTCCTCCACCACCGACGCGCCGCACCGCGTCAGTTCCGTCCGCAATGCAGCCACCCGCTCGCACTCCTGCAGGCGCAGTCGCCCCAGATCGGTGAACCGGCAGATCACGCCGCACAACGGCGCCATCACCACCGCGGTCATGATCGCGTCGCCCAGGTCACGTTCGCGCGAAACCTCGATTTCCAGACTCCGCGACCGGCCGCGCGACGCGTGACCCGCCGACAACAGCATCTGCCACACTCCCGGAAACCGCGCGTCCACCTGCAGTTCCGGCGGGGGCCAGCGACGCACCTGCACCGGCCACCTTGACGGGTCCAGCTCGGCCGGATCCCGGTCCAACCTCGGCCAGATCCACGACGGATCGTTCACCGCCCAGAAATAACTTCCACTGGAGGCGTCCGGTTCCACCACGTACTCGCCGCCCTGGACCGGAAATTGCCCGCGCAGTTTCAGCGTCATGGCCACGTAGGGTGATTCCTCCGGGTTCTCACCCTTCACTTCCACCTCCCAGCCACCCCAGGGCGCGGCCATCAACAGCGCCGAAGCAAACTGCGAGCTCTCGAGGATGCTCACCTCGCACCGACCTGGCCGCGGCCCACCACCCTCGATCAGCACCGGCAGCCGGTCATGGGGACTTTCCACGCGGTATCCGAGCTGTCGCAGAGCCGCAAACAAGGCCGCCTGCGGGCGCTCGTGCATACGCGGGGTCCCGTGGAGCCGGTACCATCCGCGGCCCAGAGCCACAAAAGCCGCCAGAAACCGCGCCGCCGTGCCCGCATTGCCCACGTACAGCTCCAACGGCGCGTCACGCCGGCCCCCGGGAGGCACCCGCCCCCCACAACCCCGGACATGGATCGTCCGATTCCCGGGCTCGGCGGGATCGGGCTCCACCCGGAGCACAAACCCCAGCCGGCGCAACGCCTCCACCATGATTTGCGTGTCTTCGCTCCAGAGCGCCCCTTTCAAGGTCACCTCCCCGCGCCCCAGGGCGGCCAACACCAGAGCGCGGTTGGTCAAACTCTTCGACCCGGGCACCGTCACCCGCGCTTCCACGGGCGCGCCCAACGGTTCGATCTCGATCACCTCAGGCAATGCCATGCGAGCCTCCCGACCCTGCTCTGTTGCAAGCCCTCCCGGGCGTATCGCTCCTGTATCCCATCCTCGCCCGGCTCATTCCGGAGACGGTGAGGCGCGCCGGCTCCCGCACCACGCGTCCCGCCGGGCCTTCGCAACCTGGAAGAATTTGAACAACGCCTCGGCATCTTCCGCCGCCAGCCATTTCCGAAACTTGTCGAGCTCGCGCATCAGCTCGTCCAACGCCCGGTCCAAATGCCGCCGGTTCGCCAGGGCGATGTCACGCCACATCTCGGGTGATCCGGAGGCCACACGCGTCGTATCGCGAAAACCGGTGGCGCAAAGATCCTTCTGGCGGGGGTTCCGTCCCGGAGCCAGCACCAGCGCCGCCAGGGCCGACGCCACCACGTGCGGCAGATGGCTCGACCGGCTGACCAGCCG
Organism: Limisphaera sp. 4302-co; assembly: GCF_049537155.1. Lineage (NCBI taxonomy): Bacteria > Pseudomonadati > Verrucomicrobiota > Verrucomicrobiia > Limisphaerales > Limisphaeraceae > Limisphaera > Limisphaera sp. 4302-co. The sequence continues at coordinate 50,843 of NZ_JBMVQZ010000015.1, read as the reverse complement.
GTCGTGTTCGTCCGGTCCCATCTCCAGCACCCTGGCGCCCACACCCGTCCAAAGCCGGCGCACCTCGCGCAACGCGCGCGCACCGGTGTGCGCCGTCGGCGTGACCACCGCCACCGCCCCCTCGAACAGATCCGCATGTGCGGCACCGACCCCTGTCCGTTCATTCCCCGCCATGGGATGACTGCCCACAAACTCCGCCCCGGAGCGCTTCAACAACGACTCCAACCGCCGAACCACCGGGACCTTGACACTCCCCACGTCCGTCACCACCGCACCGGGCTTCAGCGCACCACGCATGGCACGGGCCAGAGGCTCCATCTGCGCCAGCGGCGTGCACAACACCACCAGATCCGCATCCGACACGGCCTCGACCAGGTCCGTCGTGGCATCGTCCACCGCCCGTGCCTTGCGACATTCCCCTCGCGCAGCCTCGCGACGTACGAACCCAACCACCTGCCGGGCCAGTCCCCTGCGCCGCAGTGCCATGCCCAGCGACCCGCCCAACAGTCCGACGCCGATCACGGTGACCTTCTGCCAGTGCACGGGCCGCAGCTTAGGCCAACCTGCCGCGGCCACCCAAGCAAAACGCGGTGCCCGCCAAGGACCCCGTTGACGTCCGCAACCCGGTTGGGTAGATTCTCGGCGCACTGGCGCTCCAGAGTAGCTCAATGGTAGAGCAGCCGGCTGTTAACCGGCGGGTTACAGGTTCGAGTCCTGTCTCTGGAGCCAATTGCTTTTGCGGCCCCCGTCTCCCGGGCAAGCTGCGCTTTCGCGTTCTCCGAACCGGCAACGTCAAGTCCCCTTCCCGGGCGTTTTTTCGGCTCCACGGCGCAGCCCCATGAACGCGGACACCCCGGCGCGCTTCAGCCGGCGAGCCGTCCCCAAACAAAAAGGGCCGTTTCCACTCCGAAGGGAAACGGCCCATGCCCATGCTGGATCTCGAGTCTCGAGTGCCCCTTCAACGGCCGGCACACACAGCAGAGCCCGGCCCCCTGCTAACAAACACCGCCCGCAAAGGAGAGCTCTCCACACGCGGGCGACCGGTCATGCGGAAGGACGCCCTCGACACCAGCGCAAAAGCGGGGACAGGCCTCGCCACTGATCGCCCAACAATCAAGATGGCGGGCGGACCAGACTGTTTCCGCGCCATCCGGACGCCCCGCCGGACAGCCCGGCCAGTGGAAAGGTCCTTGTTGAAAGGATTCTCGCCTCGTTCAGTAAGAACCACGCCCGCCCCTGTCGGCGAGCCTCCCGCGTGCCTCATGGTGTACATCGTATGCCAACGAGACGGCGCCCGCCGGTGGCCCGATCCAGATCCGTCATCCCGCCGCCGCGGGTGCGTGTTTATTTCAGTTCGGCCAGGATTTTCCGCGCTTCAGCGGCAAAGGGCGCGTTGGGCGCCAGGGCCACGGCGCGTTCGAGCGCCTGACGGGCCTGCTCGGGCTGCTTCAGTTGCCTGCGAACCAGGCCCAGGTGATAAAACGCCTCGGCATCGTCGTTCCGCTGGCGGGTGTAGTCGGTGAGCGCCGCGGCCGCACGGGTGACGTCGCCGCGTTCGCGCGCCAGGATCCCGACAAGGCGTGCAATGGCCGGATCATCCCGATCCGCCTCGCGCACGCGCAAAGCCAGTTCATAAGCCCTGTCCGGTTGCTTGAGGGGGCCGGCGTATAGGATGGCCAGCTCCCGGAGGGCCGGAGTGAAGTTGGGGAACAGCTTGCGCACGGCCTCCAACAGGCGGGCCGCCTCGATTGGGTTGCCGCCGAGGGTCTCCAACTTCGCCAGGGCGAACATCGCCGGGACGTAGTTGGTGCGGCCGGCTGCCCACTGGCGCACCTGGGCCACATCGGCGGGAGCCGTGGGCGGGTTTTCCCCCAGTGCGATTGCGCGCCGGAATTCCTCGATCTCGCGCGCCAGCGCAGTCCCGGGCTGTTTCTGTGCCGCCTGCTCCAGTGCCTGCCGCGCCCCGGCGAGCTGTCCCAGACTGTATCGGGCCCAGGCAAGGTCGTACCAGACGCCGGGATCGTCCGGCAGTCGCCGGGCTGTTTCCTCGAGCAGGTTGGCCGCCCAGGTTTGATCCCCCTTGCGCCAGACCAACCGCGCCAGGGTATGCGCCGCGTGGGGATCGTCCTGAGCCCGTTCCCGTGCCCGACGGGCCAGCTCGATCGCCTCGTCGAGTCTGCCCGGCAATTCACCCAACCACCGCGCCAGCCGGGCCATGAAGACCGCGGAGCCGGGCGCAATCTCCAGAGCCTTCCGCCCCGCTTGGACGGCCTGTTCCCACCGGCCGCGAATCGCATGGACCTCTCCGATGCGCAACCAGAGGATCGGATCCCCACCCTCCTTCCGTGCCTGTGCCTCCAGTTCCTCCAGACGGGCGTCGTCCACTGTCTCAGGTTTCAGATCAAGCAGGGCCAGCCGGCGCCGCGCCTCCCCGGCCACGGGCGAGTCAGGACGCAGTCGCACGGCGGTTTGAAAGGCAACCCGCGCAGCGGTTTCCTCGCCCAGCATGTAGTGGGTCATGCCCAGGTGATACTGCACCTCCGGTTCCTCCGGCATTTTGCGCGCGCTCTCCTGCAGCAGGGGCAGGGCCTGCGCGTAGTCGCCCCGCTTGAACAGGATCCAGCCCAGGGTGTCCGCGCTGGCCGGTTCACCCGGCTGCAGGTCCACGGCACGCCGGGCCAGCTCGTAGGCGCGGTCGAGTTCGCCGAGGTTTTCCGCCAGTAACCAGGCCAGATTGTTGAGGGCCGGACCGTAACGCGGCTGGATTTCCAGGATGCGTTCGTAGGTTTTGCGGGCCTCGGTGTAGTTGGTCAAGGCGGTCTGCAGCAGGGCCAGTTGCATGAGCGAAACGATGTCCCGGGGATTGGCTCGGACCACCGATTCGAGTCGTTCGATGGCCTCCTTTTGCCGTCCCGTGGCCACGTAGATGCGGGCCAGTTCGGAATGCGCAGGCCGGTAATCGGGCGCCACCTCCACCGCCTTCAACAGCGCACGCTCGGCCTCGGGCAGGTTGGTTTGAAACAAATGAACCTGGTAGAGCAACATCCACGGCAGCGGCGAGTTGGTGTGTCGGGCCAGCTCGGCTTCGGCACGCTTCCGTGCATCGTCAAATCGTCGCGCCATCAGGTCCAGTTGCACCAGTTGCTCCACCGCGGGCAGGTAACCGGGTCGGATCCGGACGGCGTTCTCGAACGATTTGCGCGCCGCATCGAGCTGGTTTCTTTCCCGCTGGATAAGCCCCGTCAGCAGCCAGGGCGTGGGATTGGTCGGAAAGTCGCGGGCCAGACCCTGATAGACTGCCAGCACCCGGTCCACCTCGTTGCGTGCCTGATAAGCCCGCGCGAGAAGGAGTCGGGCCTGCCAGTTCTCCGGATGCCGCTGGGCGAACGGTTCCAGCAGTTGAACGGCTGCGGAGGCGTCGCCCCGTCGCAGGCGCAGCTCCGCCAGCAAAACGACCGCCTCCGCGCTGTCCGGACCGGCCTCCACCGCCTGTTCCAGGCTGCTGATGGCGCGGCTGACGTCGTTCACCATGAGCGAGGCCAGCGCCATCTGGTAAAGCACGCGCGGGTGATTCGGCACCAGTTTCAGGATCTTCTCCAGCTCGGCCACCGCGTTGGTGTATTTGCCCTGGGCCACCGCCAACTGCGGCCGGAGCAGCAGCGCCGGCAGGTTCACCGGATCGCGCACCAGCACCCGCCGGAGGGCCTGGTCGGCCGCATCCCAATTCCGTTCGGCCAGCTCAAGCTTCGCCAGTTCGGTCCATGCCGGGAGGTGATCCGGTGCCTTTTTGACCAGCTCTTCCAGGATCGCGCGGGCTCCGGTCCGGTCGCCGGTGGCGGCCTTGAACTCCGCGTAACGAAGCCGGTAGGGCGATCGCAGCGGGGCCAGTTCGGCCGCCTTCTTGAATGCCTCCTCGGCTTCCCGGGTACGATCCGCACGAGCCAGACGGGCGGCCCAGGCGAAGTGGGCGGCAGGTGAGTTGGGTTCCACCTCCAGGGCACGACGGACGGCCTGCTCGGCCCGTGCGGGGTCGCCCTGTCGGGCGTACACACCGCTCCAGACCAGGTGATAGCCGGCGCATTTTTCGGCTTGGGGGGCCAGTTTTTCCAGCCGTTGCCGGGTCTCGACGAGTTGGTTGGTGGTGAGGGTGGCATCCCAGAGCAACAACCAGGCATCCGTGTTGGCGGGCTCACGGGAGAGAACGGCCACGGCCTGCGTGCGTGCGCCCCCCACATTTCCCAAGGCCAGCAGGCTCTGCCCGAGTGCGACCCTGAGATCAACGTTTTCCGGGTCCCATTCAGTGGCGGTGCGCAGGATCGAATAGGCTTCGAGCAGCCGCCCCTGTTGATGCAGGATCAGACCCAGCCGGGCGGCGGCGGCACGGTTCGTACCACCGTATTTCAGGGCATTCCGGTATTCGATCTCGGCGCGATCGTAATCCCCCGCCTCGTACAGGCGGTCGGCCCGTTGCAGATGGCGCTGCATCCGGGCCTCGCGCGAGCAGCCCACCAGGGCAACGAGGACCCAGCAGGCCCACACCACGAACCAACCGTTCGCAGATCGTCGGATGCTTTCAGCCTTCATGACGTCCTTTCCTTTCCAGTCGTTTCCGACCCGGGCGGGTCCGCTGCCGCCCCGGGAACGGCGCACCCTCCGGCAGGCACCGCGCCCCCGGGGGAAGGCGCGCCCGCCCGGCGCAGTTGTCGCCGGCGCTCCCACTCACGCAAACCCCAGACCAGGGCCAGGAACGGAATCAACGACAGGGCGAAGAAAATCGGGCCACCCTGACTGTGCAGCGGTGAGTCAATCACGCGCGGGTCCACGTGCAAGGTCAGGAGCGAAATCGTCACGATGCGGAATGCATTGCGCAGGATGGCAAGGGGAATCACCGACGCCACCAGCACGCCCCGCAGTCCGTATGAGCGCAGGAACCAGTACCCGGCCACCCAGCTCACGATGAACAACACATAGGTGGATCGCACCCCGCTGCACTCCTGCGCCACCATGATGGTCAGCCCGGGCAGTTGGAAGATCAGTCCGTCACGGAACAGCGTCGTGCCGGTCAGAACAAACATCACCGCCGCCGCCTCGGCCGATGCATGCTGCAAAAAGATCTCCAGCCCGTCCCGCATGGCCGACGGCATCGGTAATGCAAACACCATGAACAACAGCGGAAACAGATAGGTCCGGACGAAAGCGCTCCCCAACAGTCCCAGCACACCCGCCCACAGGAAACAGAGCCAGGCCAGCACGGGCCAGAGCAGCCGGTCACAGGGTTCCGGCAGGAGGTCACGCGCCCCCAGCCAGGCACCGGCCCGGAGCGCTGCCACACCCAGCATGGCCGGCACGATCGCCAACACGGGCGAGCCCCGCACCCGGCCCGGCCGCCCGTGCCAACCCTGCCGGATCAGGTACAGCGTCACCGCCGGAACAAGAAACACGTGCGAGTACAGCTCTGTATGCCATGCAAAGCGCGCATACTCCGCAAGGGGCCGGATGAAAAGCAGCGTCAGGACCAGCACGTAAAGGCCGAGCCACGCCAGCGATTGCGTCAGCGGCCTCCCTTCCGGATCCCGCCAGAATTTGGCCGTGTCCGACATCCGGCTGAACAATGAGGTGGAGCTGCCCTCACTCACGTTTCAGAAAACGGGTGATCGGTGAGGATGAAGGTGCGGGCCCAAACCGGGGCTGCATCGCCGGTGCGGCCGGGACGAGCTCCCACACGCCAGCGAAAAAGGCTCGAATTGCGCTGCCAACCACGTCAAGGAAGGTGCCACGGACGCGAACCTGCGCCTCACCTGCGCCGGGCCCTCCCCGCGCCACGGCGCACGTTCTACCTCCGCGCGTCTCCATCACCAAACCCGGTTGCTCGACCTCACGATGCCGCGACCGTTCCCCACCGGCCGCCCCCCGGCGCCCGGACCCCATCCCGCGGGGTCGCCTTCCACTCCGGGTTATCAGCATCGGCCGGGACCGTTGCTCTCTTCAGAACTTTTTGCCCGCGCCTTTTATCCTGTCGGCGCCCCCCGGCCCGCTGCCCGTCCCCGATCACGCCTTCCAGACCTGGCCGGGGCGGGTCGGACAGCCCTTCATCGCGTTTCGCGTGTCCACGATGCATTCGGCCCACTCGGCCAGTTCCCTGTAGTTCACACACGCATGATTCGTGGCGATGAGCACCAGATCGAAACTACGGACGGTCTTTTCGTCCCAGGGCACGGAACGTTTGCCCGCCCAGTGCGGGTGCTCGCGCGTCGGCTTGATCACCGGCACGTACGGGTCGTGATACTCCACGATCGCCCCGCGCTGATGCAACATGTCCATCAGCACGTAGCTGGGCGATTCGCGGTCGTCATCCACATTCGGCTTGTAGGCGAGTCCCAGCACCAGGATCCGGCTCCCCTTCACCGCGCGACCACGGTCGTTCAGCGCATCGGCCACCCGATGCACCACATATTCCGGCATCGAGGTGTTGATCTCGCCGGCCAGCTCGATGAACCGGGTGTTTTTGCCGTACTCGCGGGCCTTCCACGTGAGATAAAACGGGTCAATGGGAATGCAGTGTCCACCCAGACCGGGTCCCGGATAAAACGCCATGAACCCGAACGGCTTCGTCTTGGCGGCTTCGATCACCTCCCAGATGTCAATCCCCATCGCGCTGTAGACCAGCTTCAACTCGTTCACCAACGCGATGTTGACGCTGCGGAAGATGTTTTCCATCAGCTTCGTCGCCTCGGCCGTGCGACAGGACGACACCGGGACGATCGTCTTGATCGCCTTCTTGTAGAGTGCGGCCGCCCGCTCCAGGCAGGCCGGCGTCAGGCCGCCCACGACCTTCGGGATTTCGGCCACCCGACTCTGCGGATTGCCCGGGTCTTCCCGTTCCGGCGAGAAGGCCAGGTGAAAGTCCACCCCGGCCTTCATTCCCGAGCCCTGCTCCAACACCTCGCGCAGGTCCGTGTCCGTCGTGCCCGGATAGGTCGTGGACTCCAGCACCACCAGCGCGCCCCGCTGCAAATGCGGCGCAATGGCACGGCCCGTGTTGATAATGTAGGTGATGTCGGGCTCGCGATTCTTGTTGAGCGGGGTGGGCACGCAGATGATCACCGCCTCAACCTCACGCACGCGGGAGAAATCCGTGCTCGCCTCGAACCGGCCCGCGGCCCGCTGTTCCGCCACAGCCTCCGAAGGGATGTGATGGATGTAGCTGCGCCCGGCGTTGAGCGCCTCGACCTTCGCAGGATCAATGTCCAGGCCGAGGACCTTGACGCCCGAACGGGCAAACTGCAGAGCCAACGGCAACCCCACGTAGCCCTGACCGACAACGGCAATGTACATGGCGCGATTCTGCGAAAGCCGCCGGGGTCCGCGCAAGAGCAAGCCTGTGCCTTCGCCCTCGCACCCGGCGCGGGAAACCCCCGGTCGGCGCGAGTCTCCTCGCGATCTACGCCACCCATCATGGACCGCCACCGGAGGCGGAGGACCCTGCCCGGCGCAACCCTCGCCACCCCGGGGCCGGCCGTCCGACCCCGGTCACAAGCGCACATGCCCCGGCCGCGCCAGGAGGAGAACCGGTCTGCACGCGGCGTCCGCCTCCGCCGGCAACCACCGAGACGCGGAGTTCACCTCAGGCGCGCGGAGACTGGATTTTAAACAAACCACAGAGGCACAGAGGACACAGAGATTCTTCACAGAGACGAAAAAAGATCTCTTATGAGGCAGGAGCGTCGGCCCGCGCGAGCCGCCGGGCACAGGAGCGTGGCAACGCCGACCACGGCCTGAAGTGCCGCACCCACCTGGCATCCGATGCCGCCCTGCGTGAAGACCAGCATGTCGCAGATGTGGCAACAACGCGAGCCCTGTGTTTCTCCTCCGTGTCCTCTGGAAGGAGGACAAAAGGAACATAAGACCTCTGGGTTTGTCTCTGTGCTCTCTGCGCCTCTGTGGTTAAATGCAAGTTCTCCCTCTCCTTGCCTCGGTGCTTGTTAAACACAGATTGCTTCGTGCCTCCTTGGTCCCATGAAAAGAAATCTCCCGATGCCCCGGTGGTTCGTCGGAGACGTCTCCCGGCGTCTCCGTGACATTGCCGGCGGGTCTGTTCCCTGCGTCGCCGTGGTTAAGTACCAGCACCGGCGAAGGGGCCCGGAGCGATCGCCGGTGAGCGGGATCTTTTCAGCGACTCGCAGGTCAGGACGCTTCACGGCGTCCCTGCGACTCGCGACGCCTGACAGGACCTCGTCCCACACCCAGCACCGCAAGGGCCAGTCCCAGCAGGGCACCCGTTGCGCCACCATCAGGCATCGTGGCCGGACCGCCCATGGTCTGGAACGTGATGGTCAGATCGTCAACAGCCAGGCCGTCGTCAGCCCCGGGCGCATCGTAGTCTTCCCACCGGATCCACCACGTGTCGCCCGGTTGAATGCTCAGCCCGCTGATCGTGGCGGTCACCTGGTATCGGTGATCAGTATCGTTCCCGTTCTTCGCGCCCACGCCGCTGAAGTCGGGCGTCGCAAAGTTCAAATCCGGCACCGCTGTCCACGTCCCGTCGGCCAGGGAAGTGGCGTCCAGGCTGTAGGCAAACAAAAGCCGGTCGGCCCGGTCTTCAAAACCCAGCCGCCACTGCTCGCCCCAGTAGGCGATGGTCATCGCCACGATCGTCTGACCGCTGTCATTACGGAATTGCGCTCCAAAGCTCGGAATCAGGCTGCCGCTGCGCAATCCACCCAGCGCGCGATCCGAGTCGCCGGAAGCCCCGAAACTGTACGTGTCGCCGGTGTTCGAACTGCCCGTGCCCGCGCGGTACAACCCGTCGGCGTTGCTGCCGTCTTCGTGGATCGCCCAGCCCGGCGGAAGTGAGCTGTGGCCCGTGCCAGAGGAAGCCAGCGAGTTGAAGTCCTGCGTGTAGGGCAGGCTCGGATCAGTGATGGAGATCGGCGTACCCCAGGAAATCGCCCGGAGTCCCAACAACGTCATGAAGGTCAGGATTCGCAGTTTCATAGGCGTGTTTCCGGATTTCTCTCCCAGGCCCGGACTGCCCACAGGGCGCGGGCCAACCTTCCGCGGCCGCTCCACACAGCCGCTCGCCCTGTCCGTGCAAACGCCCCAGACAATCCGCAAACCCGGGTCGGGTCGCCAACAACAGGATCCGTGCCACGAACGCGCACACAGGCGTCCGAGCGCACGGCAAAAGCGGCAAGTCACTGGACATCAGCTACTTGCCAAGATCTCGATAGGAAACCAGTGAACCCTGTACCGCGGACACTGTAAGCCATGCCGACACCTCGAGGGGCCCCGAAAGAGTCACGTTGTTCCTCATCAATCACTTGCAGAGATGTCGGATGTGTAAATTTTACCGACGGCCATTATGGACCCCTTTACACGGTCGGTTCGCGGAACGGAAGTCGCCATGGGGCCGCGCTACCTAACCACGGAGACGCGGAGACGGCTCCTAAACAAACCAGAGAGCCACAGAGAACACGGAGAAATGACGCAGAGGAATGATGAACAAAGCCTTGTAAAGAGCAGGTTCCACGCTCTCCACTGCCAATCTCCCCGCCCCACATCCAGGAACCCCCTGCAGAAGCGTGGGAAGGAACGACCTGTTCGCCAAGCACTTGCAGTGGTGACAATGGCAGACAGCATCAGCAAAAAGCTCCTGTTTCAATCACTCTCTGTGTTTCGTCTCTGCGCCCTCCGTGTCTCCGTGGTTGAATGCCAGGGCCGCCGAAGGCGGCCACATCACCTGATCTGTCCGTGGTTCACGCCAGGACACGGGGAGGACCCTCCAGCACTGCCAGGTCCCGCAACCAACCGAGACGCGGAATTCACCACGGAGAGGCGGGAGACGGCTTCTCAACAAACCACACAGCCACGGAGAACACGGAGAAACGACAGAGGGATGAGAAGAAAAGACTGCAAAATCAGCAACGCGCGCTGGTGACGTGCATGCACTTGGGCATCCGGCGCCTGCCCATGGATCGGAACAACACCGAGAAGCCCTTGGGCCTGGCAGATCTGCCCATCGTAGAAACACGAGATTACGCCCAATGAGCGAAACAATCGAGGTTTTCCTCCCTCTGGGTTTCCGCTCCGTGCCCTCCCTGTCTCCGTGGTTGAATGGCAGGAGTGCGTGGGCAAAAAAGTGGCGCTCCGTTTCCGGAGCGCCACAAGAAAGGCAACCTACAGCGCGGTGGTGTTTATTCCTTCCGGCGGATCAGCGCCAATCCCAACAGGCCACCGCCCATCAGGACCAACGTCATCCCGCCATCCGGTAGGTAGACCAACATGTCCTGCTTCTTGGCCGACCAGTCAGTATCCCCGGTCGTCTTGTCGATGCCGTAGAGATTGACAACCCGGACGGTGAAGCCGGCGGTCATCGGATCATAGTTCGCCTTCGCAGCAGCCAGAGAACCGAACTTCGTGGTGACGAGGGTGATGTAGGGATTGGCTGCGACGGGGAGTTCATCTTCCAGCATCCAGATCGCCTCTTGCAGGGCGCGAGCCGAAGCTTCGCGCCCGGGACCCGGCGTGTAGTCGTAGCCGGCCAGGTTACCCTCGGCAAACTGCTTGTACAACCACGCCGTGCCGATGGACAACGGATCCGGCGACCCGCCACCCAACCCACCGTTCACCGCAGCCGTGTTCAGATACGCATGAAACGGTTGGCCACTCAGCCCTTCGTTCCGTTCCATACAGAACGTCTGGAATCCACCAGAAACCAGGGTGGCCGGATCGTAGTGGGCCGGATTTGCCCAAGGCGATCCCTTCAGAGTAAACTCCCCGCCACCGTACCCCGAGGCGGGGTCGTAATAACCCGAGGTCCGAACCACCGTCACCGTCGCATCGGGCACCGCGGATACCGTGGCAGCCATGCCGGCCACCAGCCCCGCCGCCGCAATCGTTTTCAACGCTTTCATAGTCATCTTCGCTTCCTTTCTCCGTTCGCTGTGTTGCCTGTTGCCTCCCTTGTAGCAGCACCCGTGCCAAGCTGATTCGCGCCAGGGCGGCCGGGGTTCCTGATTTAGCGCAAAGTGTTGCAATACAGACACTTGAAACACGATCAGAGAAAGGTCGAGAATTGGCCCGAACCGATCGGCGCCCGGGAGGGCTTGGAAAGTGTAAACTCTGCCGACGCTTCCAGCCGGGTCGGCACCCGACTCAGGACGGCCAAATGATGCAAGTCGCTCATTACAAACATGTTTGGTCAACACACCGGGTGTTAACACCACCGACACCCCTTTCTCCGGATCCGACACCTTGGTCACAATCGCGTTCATTGCCCCAGACGAAGCTCTCTTTAACGTTAGTGACCGCAGGAAGCGCCCCAAGAGAGGCAGTTGCCTACACACGGCCGGCCGATCAACCGGCCTTGGACTCATCCCGCCGCCCACCGGGCCAGACGCCGGGAGATGAACGGACGCCCCAACAGCCAGTCCAGACCCCACCGTTCCCATCCGTACCTGGCCCGCACGAGTGCCGGAGGCAGGAGCACCGGCCTGGCACCCAGCCGGACGTTGAAAGCATGCCACGTCTTCGCCAGGTCCTCATCCACCGATTGCCCCTGCAACATCCGCTCCGCCAGCGTCCGGTCCATGGCGCAGAAATCAACCTCCCGGCAGCCCCATTCGGCCGCTCGAAACATCGCCTCCACGTTCAGGACGGTATTGGGAAACGCGGCTGCATGTCGCCCGTTCCAACCCTTCTTCTCGAACGTGCAACGGTCCCCGAAGCGCAGCAGCGACAGGCCGGCCACGAGTTCGTCCCCCACCAGGGCCAGCAGGAGGCGCATGTTCGATCCGAAGGCCGTCCACCGCCGGCGCAGTCCCTCCACCGATGACGGATTCGGTCGCGCGCCCTGGCGCCGGCAGGTCAAGCACATGAGCTCGAAAAAGGCAGGCAGGTCGGCCGAGCCGCCTTCGACGACCCGGACGCCCCGCTCGCGTGCGATCCTCAGCTCACGACGCGCGCTTCGGCTGAGCCGGTGCAGGATCCCCTCCGACCCGCCTTCCACGGAGGCCACCAACGTGGCGTCGATGATGCCCGGCACCGGTGATTTGCAAAATCCCCGACACCAAAGCTCGTCGCTGCCGATCGCACTGGCATCCGGAGGCTGCACGATCAACGCCTGCAAGCGTTCCTCCGAAGCCACCCGGACGACTCGATCCAATGCCGCTGAGACAGTCTCAGGGGTCTCCTCGGCCAGCACCGGCCCTTTGTTCACGAAACCCAGTCGCCCGAGCCGTGTCCGCTTGATGAGCAAAAGAAAGCCTCCGGCCAGTTGTCCTCCGCAACCCCAGGTCTCCAGTCGGCACCGCCATCCCTCGCCCTCTTTCACCCAGCCCCACCGGACGGACTGCTGGTATTGTCCACGCGGCTGGCTTTCCAAAAACGCCTCCCATTCGAGGCTAGCCTCCTCCGGGACCCCCGCAGGAACGACAGAACCGGCCTTCTCCGCTCCACTCTGCACACCGGACGGCTGAATGGAGAGCGTCATGGCGCTCCGGTGAATCGGCCGGCCGGGACGGCGTTCATAATGCCACCACCGTCACGAGCAGCGCATACCGTCCGCCACCCCAACCGGCACCTCACCCGCCACGCTCCGGTTACACGAAACCCGACCTTTGCGAACGCGCGAAGGGACGGCTCGTTGTCCGGCCACACATGCGCGAACGCCAGCGTGAGCCCCTCCCTGGCAAGATCATGCACGATCTCCCTGAGCACGGCGACGCAAATCCCGCGCCCACGATACGCCGGGAACGTGTAGGAGGCCCGAATCTCGCAGCTCTTGGGAGGCACAGGCCACCCGGGCAGGGACGACTTCTCCCCGGGCCCGGCCACCCAAGAGACCTGCGCCAGCTCGTCACCGGTCCATACCGTGTAAGACCTGTTCAGCCCGGCCATCGCATCCATGCAACACTCGATGGGCGCCCTGGTGCCCGGCATGCGCTGCACCATCCGCCACCTTTTCAGCGCATCCAACGACTCTCCTCCCTTCCGGAACCGAAGTCCACGCAGGGCTTGATCATCCTCCGTTCCTGCGAGGTCCTCGAGTCCGCGCTCGACCCGCAGGTAGGATCGCCCGGACCAAAGGATGTCGGCAAGGCGCGCCAGCACCTCGCCAGATCCACAAGCCTGCCGGACCGTCAGCCACTTTCGCATGCCCGCACCCCACGTCACACAAGGCTGGACGGGCCGGGGCCGGCGTCCACTTCCGCATCACCAGCGGCGCCGAGATCTATCTGCTGCCTGCCGACAGGCATGAGGAGGCCCTTCCGGCCTTCGCGGACTCTGCCACGCCGACCCGCTCACCCGACAGTCGCCGCCACAAGCCGGGGCGGATCATCCGCAGGCACCAGCCGGTCAACGGGTGCACCCGCAGACAGGCCGGCAGGCGGACGATCTCGCACCCCCGCTGCAAGTAGAACTCGTCCACCGACGCCTCCCTCCCGGCCTTGCGCAGGCCGGCAAACACCTGGTCCACGCAACCGGACTCCGCTGCCAGTCGCCTCACCTCGTGCAGCATCAGGCTCGCCACGTGCCGGTGCAGCGCCCCGGACGATGCGAAGAAAGTGGAGTACAGGAGCGTCGTCCCCACCCTCTGCAGCACGCTCACCGCCCGTAGCGTTCCCCCCTCCCACGCCCCCAGCACGCGCACTTTCGGGTGGCGAAATACCGCCTGCGCCCACTCGGCAAACCGGCGGGCGTCCACCCGATCCGAGCGATACCCGTACCTTGTGCGCCTTTGGAAATCCACATATGCCGGGTGCGCCTCGGTCAACTCCCGGGGAGATTCGATCCTCCGCACCGTGAAATGTCTCTGCGCCGTGCGCACCTCCCAACGGCGTTTCTTCTCCAGCCGATCCAAACTGTAAGCAGAGGCGTTTCTGAAGAGCAGGACGTCGATCGAACCGTTGGCCCGGGCCGGGTCCCCGACCACGAACTGCCATCCACCCCAGCGCGCTTCCGCCGGCGGCGTGACACCACCGGCATCCAGAGGCTCCAGGAGAAAAAGGGGGCGATAAAACAGCGGTCGCACCCGGCGCCAGAATACCCCGCCGGACTCGGCCACCCGCGCGCCCATGTCGCGCTCATAGGCGGCATATTCAGCCAGGGTCATGGAAGGCAGCCCGATCACGTTGACCTCGAAGATCTGATCCGGGCACGGCCCGCCCGGCGCGGCCGCGCTACCGTGGCACGGGGCACACACAAAGCGTCCGGCTGTCTCACCACGGAGACGCAGAGAAGAAGGCTTTTGTGTTGAACCACAGAGGAACAGAGCGCACGGAGAGGAGACACAGCAACCATTTTCCCTCTTTGAAGGACACAGAGGGAACGGAGGGCACAGAGAGCATACTCCGCGACGCCGGGGACACGGTCTCCATGAACCGCAGAGATAAAAAGAGGTTTGTTTCTATACAACCACAGAGGCACAGAGGCCACAGAGGAAGAACACAGAGATTTTTTCTGTTTTTCTGATTGCTTTTTCAGATGGCCCGGGACGGAAAGAAACACTCAGACAAGGTCACAAGCACAGGTGCTGGTTTGCTTTTCATGTCAAGCCGGCGGGTGTTTGGAACTACTGCATTGCCTGGGTGCACGCTGAGGGACGAGGCTGTTCGGCCAAGGGCGTGCCGGCGGGCTCCCAGTGCCACGTTCTTGTGCCCTTTTGACAACAGATAATCTCTTGTTTTCTCTGCGACAGATCTCTGTGTTCTCTGTGCCTCCGTGGTTTGTTTATAAACCTCTCTCCGTGTCTCCCTGGTGTGGTCCGCGTTTCGGTCCTTCGGCAGGGTGCTCACAGCGTGCCGGGGCGTTTCTGTTCCGGCCGGCCGAAGAGCCTCCCCAGCATCCAGAGGCCGCCCAGACCCAGGAGGAGCAACGCCGCCGCGCTTCCGGTGTCCGGCACACTGGCAATCTGCAATTCGGTCCCGGGTAGATGCCATCCCACCCACAACCTCAGGTTGGCGTCCTTGGCGTCCCACGCATCCACCCAGCCGCTCAGGACCATCTCGTACTCGTGACCCGGGTTCACGGTGAAGCTGTACGGCTGGGAGAATGAGGAGACCGGTTCGTCCATGAGCTGCCATCGCAGGAGGACCTCGTCCAGCGTCAGGTCCCGTAGCACGAAACTCATGTCCTGTTCCTGGGCACTGTAATTCCACCAGGCCTCGGCCTGGAGCGTGAAGGTCATTTCGGGCGCGTTGAACAGGAAGCGCGTGCGGGATTCGGTCGCCACGTAAAGTCCGCTGCCGGGCAGGCTGCCCACGCCCCCATCAGGGGCCGGCAGATCCCAGGGAGCTGCACCGGCCCTCAGCCACAAGGAAAACGGGCCCACGGCACCTTCCGCCCATCCCCACCCGTGGGGACGGGAAGCGCCCTGCCAGAAAAGGAGGTCGCTACCGGCCGAGGCGCGATTGAAAATCCCCGTTTCAGCCCGCGTGGTCCCTTCCGAATCGCTCCACACTTCCAACCACTGCGCGGAGACCCTGGAATCCTGGCTGGTCAGCGTGATCGGCCCGGCTTGGAGCGCCGTGGCATGGAGGATCCATCCGGCCAGTGCCACGCACAAGGTGGCCAGGCCGTGCGTCCGGCCCCCGATCCGGCCTCCCGACCGATGTGTTGTCCAAGTCATGGTTCGGACTCCCAAATCGATGCGTCTCATATCTGTACACAAGCAACCATCGGGCGAAAAGGGGCATTTTCCGTGCCACGCACCCAGGCCCGCCACAAACCTTGGGAGGGACGACATCCTCGCCGTTTCGTTGAACCACAGAGACACCGAAAAGCATCTTTCTGATTCAACCGCACAGACACAGAGCAGCGAGGAAGCACCGAGACTGTTTTTTCATCCACCACAGAGGCACAGAGGACACAGAGAAGACACAGAGATTTTTTCTTTTTTTCTTTCTCTGTGGGCCCTGTGTCTCCGTGGTTTCGCCTAAAACGTCCTGGTCGTCACGAAGCAGGTCCGTGGGGTGTCCCCGCCGCAACCGCGCCCTCGGCAACCCGGTCTCGTCCGGCCATAGCCGGAACCAGCTCGCGAAACAGTCGGCCCAGCTCGGCCCTGGCCTGGTCTGCAGCGACCTGCAGCAATTCGCGCACCTCACCCCGCCGCCGGAACAGCTCCAGGACACGCTCAACCGCACGGTCGGTGTCCATGGCCCGGCCATCCACAACCCAGTCGCGTACCCCCACCGAATCGAACACCCCTTCGAACTTCCGGCTGTAGGCCACGCCCACAGTCGGGATGCCCTGCGAAAGCGCCGCGATACACGCATGCATCCGGGACCCGACGAAAAACTCGCACAAGCCGATCACCGCCTTGATTTCCTGGCAATCGTACTCACCCGTGACGATGCGGACCCTTGCGCGCAAGGCTTGCGGCAAGGTCTCCCGTACGCGTCGGCATGCTTCCGGGTCACTTTCCACGCTGTCCGGCGGCGCGTACGTATGGGGAATCAGCCAGACCTCGCCCCTGTGCTCCTTCAGGAGAGCCTCCACGAGGCGCGGCAAGTATGCGCGGTAATCCAGTCTCAGGCCGAACATGTTGGCGCGATTGTAACCGCCGTTGTACATAAGCCCGTTGACATTCAATCCGATCGGCCGCAGCTCCGGCCAGACCCACGACTCATCCTCATGCGGCAGGGGCGGTTCGGTGAGCAATCGCCCGGGCCTGCGCGGCGGCAGGGCAAACGCCACGTCCGGGCTCAGCATCACCGTTCGCCGGCGCGCCACCAGTTCCTGCGCCACCCGTTGACTTTCCCGATCCCGGGCGATGATGATCGGCGAACGGCGGAGCAGCCAACCGGCCAATTGCCGCGCCCACCACCGATGGTACGGCCCGTAGGTCTGCGGGAACTGAACCAACGCCCCCTTGACCATGATGACCGACCAGGCCGCCAGGAAACCCAGCAGAAACCGCCGCGGCCCGTAGATGTCGCTGAAACTGTCACCGCCGCGGATGTCGCCCACCACGTCCATCTCTTCCAGGGCTGCGATCCACGGGGTGTGCCGGCTCAACCATCGGCGGACCTGCCGCAGCGGGAGCATCCGGTAGAGCCCGCTGGCAAGGACAATCCAGGAGAGATGTTCGCAGGGCTTTGCGCGCGGAGAAAGCCGGTAGTTCACGATCTTCACCCGCCGGATCTCGCTTCCCATGCGGAAGGCGACCTCCTCCGGGGCTTGATGGCCGAGGAACATGACGATCTCCCCGGCCCCGGCCTCCGCGCACAGGGAAACCAGCGACGTCCCCAGGGCCATGACCCCGCGATTTCCCGAGCTCACCGGGGTCCCCATCAATCCAACCTTCATGCGAACCTGCCCCCCGGTGGATACCACCAACGATCGAACACGGTCTGTACCAATTCGCGATGCGTCTCGCAGAGGACCATGTTGCGCACGCCCCGCATGCGTCGCTCACCAATCCAGAATCGTTCCACCCAACCGCGCCGGTTCAACCAGCGTAGCAGGGGCCCATGCCCGAGCAAACTGCTCAGTGCTCCGTGCCGATGCTTCTCGCAAAATGAGAGCCACTCCGCCTCCACCGCATCGGGATCTGACAAACGCCTACTGAATGCCTCCATGCGCTCCCGCCAAAGGGTGGCTTCGCCCGCCGGCAACAATTGCGCACCGGGTGGCGGCTTCGACTGCCGAAAAGGAATACATTCGAACGCCGCCTCTTTTCGAGGACCCAGACAAAGACGTACGAGAAAGCCGTCGTGAAATCCCTCCCTGCTTCGGTAGATCTCTTCATCCATCACGAGCGCCCCCTGCCCGTAAACGATGAAACCTTTCCCATGGCGTTCCCAACCGCCCAGCACATGCGGGTGTTGTACAATCACCGCCGTGGCACCCAGATCGACCAGAAACCGGCACAAGCGTTGGACCCGGGGGGTGACCGGCTGGAACTCCGCCGCTCCGTGATACAGAACAATCCAATGATCCCACTCTGCCTGCTTGTCTCGCACCAACTGCACCAGCGAGATGAGGTCCAACGGATTTGCACCTGCAGCCGTCGGTCCGGCGATCGAAAATTCCCGCTCCGCTACGCCCACGACAGCAATCCGAACGCCCTTGACCTCCCGAATGAACGGTCTGCCGGCTTCCTCCAGGTTGCTGCCGGCTCCGACCGTGGCGATGCCCGCCCGACGACATGTCTCCAGGGTCGTACGCAACCCCGCTTCTCCATGGTCCATGATGTGGTTGTTGGCCAGGTTCAGCAGGCCGATTCCGGCTTTTCGCAAGGGCTCCACACACACTGTGGGCGCTCCGAAAACCGGTCCTGTCTTGCGGATGGGAGAAGCCCGCTCGATAAACGGGCACTCCAGGTTGGCCACCACCAGGTCCGCAGCCCGAAACACGGGGAGCAGGTCGTGGAAAAGCGTCTCCGCATCGCCCCGCTTGAAGTGTTCCAGGTTGTCTCCGATGGGGCAGACGTCCGCCCCGATCAGCATCGTCACCATGACCTCTGGTCTCCGCCCTTCGGGCTCCTAAAAGCCCATTGCTGCCGGGAAGATCGAATCCCTTTTCCGCCTTGTGGGCCAAAACTCCCAGGGCGGACGTTCCCACCAGCGGGAAGCAAGCAGATGTTCCACCTCCGATCTATCCACTCGCCATCCGACCTGCCGAGCCGGAAATCCGCTGACGACGGCGTAATCAGGCACGTCCATACAAACGACGGAACCAGGTTGCGCGACGGCGCCGATTCCAATCCGCCGAGTGGGAGGAAGCACGATCACTCCGGGCCCCAACCAGGCACCGTGCCCAATCTCCAACACCCCAAAAGCCATCGGCGCGCCGCGGACCCTACCCAGCTCTGGATTGTAAAAGAATCCGTGCGTGGATCGTAGGTCCAGAGGGTGGTTCCGGGTGAAGGTTCGCACGTCGTCGGCCACCCATGCATACCTCCCAATCCGGGTTCCTCGGTGCAAAACGGCCGGTTTGAGCTGCCAGGGCCAGTAGGCGAACGCACCCACTTCCACGCCGTGATACCGGCTCAGCAACTTGCGAATTGTCCCGGAGAATGCCGGCCCACCCTCGACCTGAACGATCCAGCACCGGATGATCTTGCGCAGCCTTTCCTGGCGCGCCACGCCGTAAAACGGCAGCAACCAAGCCCCTCCAACCCGCAAGCCCTGCTCCCGCACTTCCGTGCGCCGCTTCCCAGTCATAGCGTCCGAGTCTCTCCGCGGATCCGATGCACCATACTTCAAGGCATACCCTTGCCATCCCCCGAAATCGCCAGCTCGTCGATGGTTCTCCACCACCATTCCTCCGCAAGGAGCTTCTCCACCGTGGCAGCCGCAAAGCGGTATCGGACCACCCTGGCCGGGTTGCCCGTCACAACCGCATAAGGAGGTACGTCGTCGTGTACAACCGCCCCGGCGCCAATCACCGCTCCATGTCCGATGGCACGCACCTTGGGCAAGACGATTGCACCATGGCCGATGTAAACGTCATGCCCGATGCACACCCCTGCGGCAACGTGCCCCGCAAGTGCACGCTCCTCCGCATGAGGGCTCCACGCCGGGCCTCCCTGCACGACACATTCGTCCGGGCCATCCGCTCCCAGGACCCGCGCCGTATAGTAAATGGAACAGTACCGCCCGATAACTGTACCGGGCGCGAAATGATTTGGATCCGACTCACACGGGCCGATGCTGTACATCCCCACGGTGATCCCGTGGTACCGATGGAGGATCTCCCGCACGCTGCGCGAGTATACAGGTCCCCCTTCCCGCTTCATCACAAACGCGCGCAACGCCCACCGGAAAGATGAGCTGAGCACGCGGCCGTAGATATGGCGAGCCACCAACCTCCCGTAGCGGGATGACCTCCCGCCTGCGAACAGCTTCTCTGTGGTTCCTACAGTCATTCACGAACAGGCGCGCAGGCTCTTTCAGGACCTTCCACACCCTATACTGTCTCGTCCCTCTCCGCGCAGAATCGAGCGAAACCTCCAGACACCATGTGCTCGTAAGATTCAGGATGCATCCGAAGCCCGCCGCTTCTCCACGAAGGCCGTCAGCCGTTCCAACGTGCCGAAATTCTCTTCTCCCACATCCCCATCGCCCACGTGGATTTCGTAGGTTTCCTCCAGAAATTGAATCAGGCGCAACAACCCCAGGGAGTCAATCAGCCCTCCCACCCCCACCAAGGGTTCACCAGGTTCCAACCGTTCCCGGCCGCCGGCCAGAATCTCCCCTACAATAAACTGTTCGATTTGCGAGCACACGTTCATCTCAACTCCCTTTCCTACATGTGGTTTCTCACACCAGCCCAGCACCAAAGGTCCCCGGGCCAGCCCCATGACTGCTTAGTAACGCTGTTTGCAACATTCCGACAAGTTCGGGGCGGTTTACCTTGCCTGTCGATGTTTTGGGAAGCTCGCCCAAGATGTGGATCTTTTCCGGCACCATATAAGGGGGAAGGCGATTCCGACAAAATGCAACCAACTCGCCGAGTGTGACGGCAGCGTTGCCCGCCAAAACCACAAACCCGAACAGTCGGTTGCCCACCAGATCATCCGGCACGGCGACCACAGCAGCTTCTTTTACCGCCTCATGACTGTACAGCACACTCTCAACCTCCCCAAGCTCGATACGGTACCCGCGGCATTTGACCATGTGGTCCCGCCGCCCCAGAAACAGCCAGGTACGACCGTCGTCGGCCAGCTTCACAATGTCCCCCGTGGCGTAAACCACGTCACGAAAACAGTCCTGAAGAGGGTTCTGGCGGAAGCTGCGGGCCGTCTTTTCCGGATCGCCCCAGTACCCCAACGCCACCGTGGGCCCGCGAACCCATAATTCTCCCTCTACTCCGGCCTCGGTGATTTGCTTTCCCGTCTCGTCGACCGCGAAGACCTCCGTGTTCTCACACGAACGTCCGATCGGCAACGAGGAAGGCGCGTCCTCCGCCAGGTCCTCGCCGCGCACCCGGTGGTACGTACAAACGTTTGTCTCCGTGGGACCGTACAGGTTGAAAAAATCCGCGCCCGGCACCGCCTTGACCAGACGGCGGAGGTACTTCAGGGGGAAAACCTCGCCCGCGAACAGAACCAGCCGCAGACACGCAAGGTCATGAGACTCCAGCCGCCCATACTGCACAAGCAGGCTGAGGATTGAAGGCACCATGTAGGTAACGGTGATGCGCTCCTCCTGCCAGAGGTCAGCCAGCTTGACAGGCAGCGAAGCGAGCTTCTCCGGGACCACCACGACGGTACCCGCCGCTTTTGCTGTCGCGTAAACGTCGAACGTCGAGAGATCGAAATGCAGCGGCGCCATGCTTGTCATACGATCCTCCGAACGCAAACCGAATGTATCAACTGCCCAATGAATGAACGTCAGGCATGTGCGATGCGCAATCATCACCCCTTTGGGCCGCCCGGTTGAACCCGAGGTATAGAGGATGTACGCCAGATCGCTCTCCATGGTCGGCGTTTCAACCGACCCCGAATCCATGGTCAGAATTTCGGATCTGCCAAGCACCACGCCGTCCGCCCATCCGAGCGTGTCCCCGGTCAGCTCCTGTTCCGGACAGACGACCACCCGCACCGGCGCACCTTCTTTGCAAGCGGCCGGAACCTGTCTTGCGTGTGCTTCGTCTGCAATGACCACGCGCAGACCGCAATCCCGGGCGATGTAGGCCGCCCTGCTGACCGGGGCCTGCGCGTCGAGCGGAACGTACACACCTCCAGCTTTCATGATCCCGTAGACGCCGCATATCGACATCAGGGACTTGTTCAACCACAATCCGACGCGATCTCCCTTCCGCACTCCCGCCTTTTGTAACGCCCTTGCAAGCCGGTTGCTCTGGCTTTCCAGCTCCCCGTACGTCCACTCCGCATCCAGATAACGAACCGCCGGCCGCTCCGGCTCGAGCTGGGCGGCATTTTGCAAGAGATGTGACAACAAGTATTCCATATGCTCTTCTTGGTTTGACCTTGCTCGACTCGTGAGCCGCTGACTCGAACAACTTTACAGGCCCAGCAGGGATGCTATCAAGTTGCACTGAACCTCGTTTGTCCCCGAGTAGAGCCGGCTACCCAATGCATCGCGGAGCTCTCGCTCCAGTCCGCATTCGACCCGGTACCCCTGTCCGCCGTGAATCTGTAGAGCGTCCTCACAGCACTGCACCCAGGCCTCGCTGATGTGCTTCTTCGTAAGAGCCGCGTCCAGATATGCCGGCCGGTTCTGCGCCAACAGCCATGCCGTGCGGTAAAGCAGCAATCTTGAGGTTTCTAGTCGTTCCTTCATGGCCACTAGCCTGGCCGCCACCTGCTGAAACTTCCCGATGGGCTGCCCATACTGCTTTCGGTTGCGCGCAAAACGAACCGACCGTTCGAAAAGCCGCCGCATGGCGCCCACCGCACTCGCCAGAATGCATCCCCGTTCCCAGGTCATGGAACGCATGAACACGAAAGATCCGGCACCTTCATCCCCGAGCCGCGCATTTGTGGGAACACGGCATTCGGAAAAACTCACTTCCCCTGTTGGCGATGTCCTGAGTCCCATCTTGTCTACCAGCCGGACCGACACCCCCGCGGTCTTGGTTTCCACAAGGAACACCGTGACCCCCGCGGGACCTTTCGCAGCATCCACAGTGGCATACACCGTAAGCACGTCGGCGATCGGCGCATTGCTGACGAACGATTTGTGTCCGTTGAGGATGTACTCGTCTCCCTCCCGCCGCGCCGTGGTTCGCAGAGCAAATGCGTCCGAGCCGGCCTCCGGCTCTGTCATGGCATTGCCGCCGATCCAGCGACCGCTCGACAGCGCAGGAAGGTACTTTCTCTTTTGCGCCTCGGTCCCGACTGCCAACAAGGGCGTCACAACAGTCCAAAGGTGGGCATGCAACGAGAAGAGCAGACCGTTGTCGGGACATGCGTACCCCAACCGTTCCAGTGCACCCACCATCGTGAGCGCGTCACACCCTGCCCCGCCCAGTTCGCTGGGTACGGGCAAACCCGGCAGACCCCGCTGTCCCATTGTCTCCCAGCCTGAACGATCGAAGGTGCCCGCGCGATCCGCCTCAACAAGGTCGCGTGTGAATGCGCATCTGGCCCATGCCTCGATCTCGTCGAACAACCGGCGTTGTTCCGCGTTCCATTCGAAGTCCATGTTTGTCGTCTCCAGATGGCGTCGCCTGAGCCAAACCAACCTCCGGACGGAGCGCCCCTCATTACCGATCCCTCCGCCTTTGCCAAAGCGCAGCCAGAACCACGATCATCCATGCCATGTCGAAGCGGGCCGCGTCCCTGCTGCGTCTTCCTTGTGGCCCGGCGCTCCCGAGCGGGGGTTAACGATCACTTTGGCAGGCCTGCGGTGTTGCTTGAAGGGAGACGCCCAACCACTGCCGAACCGCACCCGCGGGGCCCTGCTGACGGAACCCCTGCCAGAGCACGATCACCTCCGACCGCAGCTCGGGCGTCAGCGCCACCGCCGCCGCACCGGCAAGGCAGGCGCAGATCACGGCAGCCAAAAGCCCCGCCCAGACCGGCGCCTGCAACGTCCAATGGGCCACCACGCCAGCGGCACATGACAACAGGCTGATCCCCGCAGCCGGGCGCAGAGTCAACCCCATGGGAGTCGCGTCACGCCTCTCGAGCCTCCATACGCAGACCAGCGTGGCCAGGATCTCTCCGATCAGGCCACAGGCGGCGATCATCCAAAGCGGTTGGCCCGACCATGCCACGAAGAATGCAGGGACCAGCGAGATCGCCCGCCACCCGTTGGCGATCAGTTGGCTTTGGGAGTCGCCTTTGGCGATGTTCGCCACCGCCACGGCCATCCGCAGGCACCGGTAAGCCGCCACCACCGACACCCATGCCATGAGCGGCCCGGCTCCTGCGTATTTCGAACCGTAAACCACGCGCATCAGGGCCTCCGCACCCACGATGAACCCGGCCGTCGAGACACTTGCGTAGAGGATCATGATCCCCAGAACCTGCCGGTACCGCCGCCGGAAGGCCGGAAGGTCATCCTGAACACGGGAGACCAGAGGCAATGCCACGGAGTTGAAGATGCGGCCGTATAGCATCTGAGGCGCCATGACCAGGGACACTGCCGCCGCATACGGTGCCAGCTCGGCCAGGTCGTAGAACGAGGCTACCAGGAACTGGTCACCCTGCATGATGCCGAACATCAGGAACCCCGTCAGCAGCAGCGGCCAACCGAATTGCAGCATCCGTCGTCCGTACTCCGGATGCCATCCCCAACGGTACCTCCGCTCGGCCAGTACATGGGAAAGCAGAAGACTGAGCAGGCCCTTGGCGGCCAGGAGTACCAACACCGCGCGGTAGTCGCCCAGCCACCGCGCGACCGGCCACGCCGCCAGTGTCACGATCACCTGCGGGATTGCCTCCACTGCGGCCGCCGGACCAAAACGGAGGTGCCTCTGGAACCGTTGCGTGTCGAGATGCTGCAGCCCGCGAACGAGCACCACCCCGCCCAGGACCATGATGGCCCACGAGTGGTCCGCCACGCCGAACCACGCGGCCAGCACCGGGGAGGCCAGAACGATCAGCACGGCGCTGACGCCCGCCGCCAAAGCCTGCAGGGTGTGGCCGGTATTCACGAATACCGGATCATCCCCTTCGGGATCACGTATCAGAAACCGCCCCACGCTCAGCTTGGCGGTGAACTCGAGCAGGCTCATGACCATCGCAAAGACGGCCGCCATTCCGAAGTCCGCCTTGCTGAGCAGCCGGGCCAGGATCATGTTGCGGGCGAAAGAGGCCACATAGCCGATCCCCTCACCCAGCGCCACCCAGCCAGTCCCCGTCAACACCTGCTTGCGTAAAGCCATGCCATCCCCGCAATGTCTGCCGGCACTTCTTTTAACGCATCCTTGCCCGGTTTCTTCCGATTCAGGACATGCGATCCATCTCTTGGCCGTCTGACTGGCGATGCCTGCGCAAGAGCCTGACCGACCCGATTCACGCTCACCGCCGCGCCCTACTTCTCAGAAGAGCTTCAACCTCCTCTGTTCAAGGGGCCTTGCAAGCCCAGCGCCCGCCGCTTGACCAGTTCAATCTCTGCAAGGCCCTAGCCTTGCCGACCTCCATGCCATGGTCCATCCTGCTTACACTGGCCACAGCCTCTTCTCTCCTGCCGTGTGCGCATTCCCTTCTAACGCCTGGTTAAACCCAGCCGCAGCCGATGTAATAGCAAGTCTCTGATCATGCTCAAGACGATCGTCACGGCACCAGCCGCCGCTTCAGCCGGGAACTCCTATCGCAACCCAAAACTTGCTTACCTGCCCGCCCAGCTTCTCCAGCCCTCTGCAGCATGCAGCCAGCCTTCAAGCGGCTCAGCATCCGAAGATTATGGACAGTGCAAGCAGAAGGGAATGCGGTCCTGTCGCCCCTCCCCACTCCTACCTGGCCAGACGAAACCACTCAAACTCTCCACTCACAGCCGCCTCCGCCTCAACGAATGCGCCTTTCTCGACCTGCAGCAGATCCAGCGGCGTCCAGGGCCCGGCGAGGTTCCGAGCCGTTTCCACCCTCCATTCCCACATCGAGCGCGGCCATCGCAGCACAACCTTGCCGTCGCCGCCGCGCTCGATCACCAGCGGCACCCGCTCCACAAACGGCAGTTCGTACGCGCCGATGGTGACGCCGCCCACTCCAGCACCCAACAGCTTCGAGTCCGCCCGCAACCGCAGCCCGTCGTCGGCCGTGAAGGGCAACCCGTCAGGCCCCAAGGGATCCTCCGGATTCACAAATCCCGGGTCTCCCCCATTCAGCATCATGCTCTCCGGCCACCCGGCCTTCGGCCCATAATCCGGTGGCCCACCGGCCACGAAGTTTCCCTCCATCACGAGGGGCCCCTGGTCACCCTTAACCTCATACCATCCAACCTGACTGACAGAGACACCACCCGACGGCTCTCCACAGTCCACGAAGATGTTATTCCGGATCACCACATTTGTCGCGCCCACCGTCGTGTCGACACTGATGGGGTGGCTGCTCCGGGCCACATTCGGATAGCTTTTCTTGGCAACACGGACGAACGTATTGTTTTCCACTAGCGTGTCGCGTTGCGTGAAATTGAAGCGCCCAACGTCCACAAAGACATTTCGTATCAATGAGAGCCCGGACATGGTGTATGGAGCCTTTTGAGAGGCCAACACCCCGGCAAAGTTTATGACCATATTATTGGAGAACGTGACGTCCCTGTATGGCACCTGGTAGTTTTCCATCGCATCCGGCGAGTTTTGAAACACAACCAATGGACTGTTACGGATCACGTTGCGCCGAAAAACGTGGTTCGTGCCACCGAAGTGCATCGCATCCCAACCGGACGTTGCCTCAATCCAATTGTCTTCAATGAGATGACCCAGACCCGTGATGAGCAGGCTGTCATAGCCGAGATTTCGGAATACATTGCTTCGGATGATACACCCCTCCGACCGCGTTGACAGGTACAAACCGAAAACCATACTGGCGGAAAGATACACAGGAACAGGCCCCTCGTCTTGCACACCAGGCTGGAGCAGCAGCCGCGACGGCTCAGCCATCACGATCGTGTACGATCCGTTGTTGATACTGGACTGGGTACCCGTGGCCTTCCCGATGTAGAGCGTCTGGCCGGCCGAAAAGCCTCTTGCCACAAAGTTCACAGCATGGTTGGATATGCACCCGTCAGCTGCGAAGAACCACGCGTCGGGGATGACCACGTGGATGCCATCACGAACGGTGCAGCCAATCATTTCAAAAAAGTCTCCATCGTTGTTTACTCGCACATATGCGTCGAGCTGGGACGCCCCTGAATGGCGTGTGATTTCGAAGTTTTCGATGGTAATGTACGAATGGTTGATGATCCAGCCGTGCATCACCACCGCCCCCTCTCCGCGGAATCGGATACGTGCATCAGGAGCACCATTTCTGACCGTGCTGACCCTCTCCGAATAGTAACCGGCTCCCACGTGCACCGTGTCGCCAGCTTGAGCCGCCTGAACCGCCCGGCTGATCGTCCGCCATGGAAGATCAGCGTTCCCGATCTGGGCGTCATCACCGTCCGGGCTTACGTACCACTCGGCTGCCGACATGCCGCATGTCCCAGCCAGCAGCCACGCCAACCCGACGGCCCCCACTGCCAGTCGGAGGACTTCCGGCACCTTAGAAATCATAACGTAGCCAGGCTTCGCTTTGCGGTCGCTGCCATTCACGCGGTAAGTGTCGATGTATCCGCCGATACCAGAGCTTGCGATACATGTCAATGGCATACCGGCTGGCCATCAGGCTCAGCCGGGTCAGCAACCCCTGCACCACGCCGGACTTCCATATGTACCAGGTACCCACTTCTTCCTCCGTCCCCCCAAGGTTCTCTTTGTGCTCATAATGACCTATACCGCTGTCGATGCATGAAATGCCTTCCCCGATCGCTTGTTCTACAAACTTCAGCATGGAGCAGATGCCAACACCCCTCCTGTCCCAATCCCCTCCCGTCGCACGGGCCGGCAGCTCGGAATAGAGCGTACGGCCAAACAAATACGTGTAGCGGGAGGCCAACAACTGCCCATCTCCAACCAGCCTGTAGAACCGCACCCGTCCGTGCTCCGCTTGTCTTGTCACGAGCTGACGATTGAAGGGAACCGCCTTCGGCCACGCCCCGAAGTGCCCCCGCCTGCCTGCCGAACGCCACTGGCGTTGATGCAATTCGACGAACTCCTCGAATGCAGCTTCAACACGATCCGCGTCCGAGACGACGTCGGCCACCAAATGGCACGATCTCGACAGTTGTCGGAGCCGCTTGAGCCGCCCCTTCCGCTCGCCACTCGACAATTTAGCCACGAACTCCTCGAAGGTTGCGGGTAGGAGGAAAATAGTCCGCACATCCAGCCGCCTGTATTGCCAACGATACCCACTGGCTGACAATCTTTCGATGGCGCGCTGCCACACCTTTTTTCCTCTCCACGACGCGGACACCGGGCCCAGGCACACCAAGTCACAGCGCGACTGCTCGAACAAGGCCCTAACCATGCTTTCAACGGCGTCCCCGGAACATCCTCCGATCGGCGGGTCGAACGTCTTTGGTGGCACGTTGGCGCCCACGATGCGCGCCACCCGACGCCTCAGGCCCAGCAATCCCACGCTGTCAATGTACCATGGCACGAATCCCACCACTTGGTCTCTATCTCCCACTAACACCAATGCGAACTCTCTATTGCCACCGTAAAACTCCCACCAAGACTTCAGCCAATCCCATGTCATGTATACGGGAGCACCTTGCTCTCCGGCGACACGATCCATGGCGCTCTCACACTCCTCGGTCACCGTCCTGCTGCACGCCCGGACAAGCCTCACTTCGTGCGCGCCCAGTGCCGGCACTCTCATGGTCCCCATTTCTCCTCCGCGTTGATTCACCGTCTCTGTACGCAGCTCACTCACCCCGCACGGCACGACTTCGGGCAACCCGAAAGCCGATGTCACCAGTGAGCGTTTCGGGGCGGGCCGACATATACCGGAACGCCACCGTCGTCCTCTCGGCAGTTGTGTACCATGAGCCACCGCGAATGATTTTGAAAGTGCCCGTATCAGGCCCCCTGGGGTTCACCTGGAAGGCCCGGGAGTATCGAGCAGCCCAGTCGTTCACCCACTCAAAAATGTTACCTATGACATTGTACAAGCCATAATTATTGGGTTCAAATGACACAACGGGTGCCGTCCGCGGCCTGAATTGGCCGTATATGGGGTGGAATCCGGTCGTTTGACTGGCGTCATACCAAACATTCGTGCGACTCTGGTAGTCGGCTCGTTCATGACTGATGAATTCACTGTCACTCCAGGAAAAGCGACGCCCTTCATATCCCCCACGCGCCGCGCATTCCCACTCCGCTTCGGTCGGCAGCCGGTAGCCTCCTTTCGCAAAGTCGCAACTCCATGTGTTCATGTCGTAACATGGCTCGAGTCCCTCCTTCATGCTGCGCAATTGGCAATACCAGACCGCACCGTACCAGCTTACATATCCAACTGGATACACTTCACGTCCTGCACGCACCTGAAATTGCTTCCCGTCGAAAGCGATCTCAGAATCGTAACGATTCAGGGCGAACAGGTTGGTTCCCCTCGAGTCGACGACCAGGTCGCCTTCGACCCGGATCAGTCCCTGCTCCAGTCCCCACTGGAGCACGTCGGCAAACTCCCCGTTGCTCACCTCGGTCGTCTGCATCCAGAAGGGATCGATCCAGACGGGGTGTACGTCTCTTGCCTCGTTATGATCGTTTAGAACATCTCCCATGAGGAAAAGACCGCCGGGCACGAGGGAAAAGCCCGGCGGAATGCGGTCCGCACGCACGGCAACCCGCAGCGTACCGTTCGTTGCGATGCCCTTTGACCACGGTTCCCATGACTGCTCATTCAATTTCCTGGTCCTTTGGACCCAGTACATCGTGCCCTGCGGAAGTGTGCAAATAATCTGCTCCATGTCCACATCCCACCGGATCAGCACGGGGGCCGCATTTGTGCTTTCTATCCTGAGAAACTGTTGCGGCTGGCCGTGCCCGTTGATCTCAACCGCCAGCACCCACGCCGCTGACATACACAGGAGCGTCCGCCTCATCGATCGACCCCTGCCTTCATCGTTCGACATTCGTTGCGTTGTTCCTGCAACACCATCCACCTTGACCTCGCACGCACCCATAAACGAAGGCCTTTGCCCTGAGATCCTCCTCGCAGATATCCAGAATGTCTTCATCGCACACCACGTGGTTATGCAGTGCGCTCTCATACGCTCGAACAACAGGGCATCCGCCTCTGCCGCGTTTGTAGCCCTCCTATGCGCCGAGCGTCTGCAATGCCGTGCACACAGTGCACGCCATCAGGCGAGTACGCTGCATAAGCCCGCGGAGGGCCTCACCATGCGTCATTGTCGTTCTCCCATGTTCTGCGCATCCTGGCCCTCGTCAAGTACGGGGCAGCGCTCGGGTTTCCGGCACGCTTCCGCCACGCCCCTTTTCGGCCAGTTCCAACCCGCCCGCTCGCGACGAATAGAGGTGCAGAAGCATCCGAAGCTTCTCCTTTGGCTGCACATCCCAGACCACAAGCAGCCACAGGACTTCCCACGCAGACGAGCGAGCCCCACTCAGAAAGTCGTGCACAAAGCGCCGATTGGAGCCTTCTCCTCGCTGTGTTCAACAGGCAGTTGGCGCTCGAGGCAATCTTATGCGACAACCACTGGCGGCCGCGCTCAAAGAAGCCCCGTCAAAGGATGCTGCTACTGTTTCACCGTATCCTGAATGCGCCTGAGGCTGCGGGGAGGTCGAGGCTTTGCCTCCCCCATGCGCGTCAGATGATCTCCCACTCTGTAGGTTTTGGTCAGCGAACCCCTCAGCCCGAGATCGTTCACCACTGTAAGCTTCACCGGCCAGTCTCCGCCTCGAACGAACAGGTGTTCGGCAACCGGATGGACCGTTCTTAGCGTGGTGCCGTCACCGAAATCCCACTCGTAAGCCATGATCCTTCGCCCCTCACCACCAGGCCACGCCAGTCCCGCATCGAACCTGGCCCGAACCGGAACCGGTCCAAGGTAGGGCGGAGTGCGGTACGGACGCATCACCCGGCCCCGCCGCGTCGGGCTCTCTGCCAGCCAGACCGGATCGTAAGCTTCCCTTCCTGGCTCGAACCACCCTGTGGGCTCAACCACCCGGAAGTGCGCCACAGGCGCTTGCGCCGTCCGATCATACACACCAAGCGCCCCGCCGCCCACCAGGGCTCCAAGTGAATTCGGCAGCACCTTCAAACCATCGTCGTCCGTGAATGGTATATCGTCCTCACCATCGGGATCCTCGGGGTTCACAAAGCCGGGATCTCCCCCGTTGACGCCGTTCGGCTCGTTGAATCCAATCTTTGCCGCAAAGCCTGTCACCTCCGCTGAGCAGACCATGTTAGAGTCTACAACAAAGCTCACCACGTTGGTGCTCAGACCATACCATCCCGAGTTTCGATACAGCCACGGGGAACCGCACTCCACAAAAAGGTTATGTTTGATGACATAGTTCGTTTGGGCCGGGGGTCGCCCGCCCAGGGAGAGCGGATGTCCGGTGTCGAACGCACAGCGGTAAAATGTGTTGCTGATCCACTGCATCCCATCGCGTCCACCTGAAAAGTGCATGGAGATACCGATGAAAACATTGTTACGGTATACAATTCCGTACGTCTCCGTCTGCCCGTCGTCCACGCGGCCCATCTGGTTGTCCAGGTTCTCGAACCAGTTCCATTCAACCACAACGTTCGTTCGCGTCTGCAAATTGTCCGCAGATTCTCCTCGAATCATCGAAACCTGATAGTCGTACCACCCCGTCCCAGCTGGATGGATCAGACGCCCGAGTTCTTCCGGGCTGTAGTAAAGAAGGTTGGGAGAATGCCGCACGATATTGCTACGGATGACAAGATCACTGCCATCAAAAGCGAGAAAATAGAACGACAGCAGCTTTGTGGCGACGTTGTTTTCGATGATTGTGCCCCGGCTGGTCACACTCATTGCATGCCCCATCCAGTTTGAGAACACATTTCCCACGATGTGGGCGCGTTCTGCGCCTTTGCCGCCGGAACGGACGAAAAGGATCCCGTACAAACCCGCGCCACCCGGTCGGATCACCGCCCAGTAATTGGAACCGTGATCCGGCAGGAATCGCTGTCCGGCCTGGTTCGTCAACCACATCGTGGTCGCCGTGTTACTTGCCACGATCCATGCGGTGTCGTGGTTTGTGTACCAAAGCCCGTCCAGTCCGCTTGCCCCGAGGTAGATGCGACTTCCCGGACGAAAGCCTGCAGCGATAAAGTCGCTTCCTTCGCTTATTACTGCATTTTCTGTGTGATCGAAGCGGAAGTCATGGCCGATTACGTAAGGAGCATCCGAGATCCAGCAGTTCGAGATCACACAGAAGTGGGCACCTGGCTCGACCCTTATGGCCGCACCCCACACGTTATTGATCCCGGAATAGCCGCTGAGCCGAAGGCCAACCAGCTGGACGTGTGCACCTCCGATTCGAAAGGCCCGCAGGATGGCGCCATGGAGGATGTCCGATCGCCATACGATGGGAGCATCAGGAGTCCCGGAGGATGTCTCGTACACATGCTCATCGTACTCTCCCGGTCGCACGACGACTGTATCGCCCGCTTCCGTCCAACGCGCAGCCTGGGCAAGGGTCCTCCACGGCCTGGCGCTGCTTCCCTCCCATTCGTCATTTCCATCGGGTGCCACGTAAAAAACAGCTCCCTGAACGGTCAACTGGATCCCGGTCGTCAGCGCAATAAAAAGCGCCCGCGTGCTTGCGCCGGCCACCGCTCGGATCAAAAGCGTGGGCCCAATCTGCCTTTGGCAGCCGCTGGATTCTCCGGTCCTTCGCATGGCCTTCGAAGTTTCCCACAAGAACGTCGTGCCTGTGACGTCTTGTCAGCCTCTCTTACCCTACTTTACGATTCGTAATCCAGACGGCGGCACTGGCCTTGTGGTCGTCACGGCGGCATAGGGTCCAATGTCCCAGACCCCTGCGCGCCGGCGCCCCAATGCGTCAGTCTGAAACCATTTGCTCAAATTCGTTCCAGCGCCAACCAGAGGGCTCTCTGGCATGAGCTCGAACCGCCATGCGGCAAGGTCCACGAACCCGGGGTCCCCCCCATTGATTCCGTGTGGCTCCCACCAGTACATGGACACCCAGTCCCATCCCCTCGGATCTCCGACCGATCGCATTTGAGGGTCTATACGAACGGGCTTGAATCCGCTCTTCGCAACAAAATTGTAGTCCGCCGCCACGTTTACAAGGTTGGTCGCAAATCCATACCAGCCCACGTTTGTCCGGGCGTCACCACAATCGATGAAGACATTGTTGAACACCAAGGCTCCATGGGCCGAGTCATAAAGCCTCAACCACACGACGGCGTCACCGACGGCGACGTATTCACGTTCAGCGTTTGCTACAAACCGTTCTCCAGCACGGTATGGACGGCCCTCGTAAACAATGTAGCCCGTCCCATCGCCAGAACCGTTGGTCCGCACGACGTATTCAAGACCCGCTACCAGAGAGCCGGGAGGGGCATTGCTGATGTCATAACCGCGGGAACCGAAATTGAGTGCATGACCACCATTGGTTGTGTTGCAGCGCAGGAATAAATTGTTGAAATACTTCACCTCTGGAATGGTGCAGCTCGCCTGCAACGCGATGTCGATGAATACGTTGTTTCGAAATGTCCAGTCTCGAATCACGTCGGACAGACGGTCGGAGCTAAGCTGGGTCAACTGGCCCGACCAGACTCCTATCACCCAGTTCCCGTCGATCACATGACCCATGCTCCCATGGCCGTTGTTTCCAAACGTTTGAATAAAGTCGGGGTGGTTGTTCACACCCGGTAAAGGGAAGTTGTTGGAACACAGGTTTGCTGCGATTATGTTGGATCTCCCGAACAGCCTGAAGAAGTCCACCACCGCGCCATCCAGGAGACGATTGCCATAAATGACATTCCCGTCCCCCATCACGGTCACCATGGGGTTCCCAATGGAGCGCCGTATCACATTGCTGATCAGCAGGTTGTAGCTCGCAGCGTCAGCTCCAAACGGTTTCGTTGCCGGTCCTCGCCAGGAAACTGCATAGACGTCACGGGTAAATGCCGGATCAATGACGTTGTTCGATGCCACGCAGTAATGGGCGCCTCGCTCGAAATACAGCAGGGCACGGTACCGATTGGTCATGCCGCTCAGCGTGAGGTTTTGCACATGTACGTACGGGTGCGCGAGGGTCAAGCTCCACAACACGGCCTTGCCCTGTCCGTCAATCACCAAAGGCGCTTCCGGTGAGCCGCCGCGCGCGGTCGTGACAATTTCTGTGTAAACACCGGGTGCCAGAAGGACAACATCTCCCGCTTGTGCCCGGTCAAGCGCACTCTGCACGCTGGCCAGAGGTGCGCCAGCACTACCGTCGCCGGTGGCTGCGCCATCGGGACTGACATGGATAATGCGCGCTTGCACCATACTCAGCGTCAGAATCCCCAGCCCCAGGATGCTCCAGTGTCTCGAAAATTGACGTTCCTTCTTCATCCATCCCCCGTATTCGGCTTCCTTCCCGCGCCCTCGATTCATGTTCTTGTCTTCAAGCACCAGGCATACGGACTGCGTTGGGCCTGCGGTGACCGGGCCAGCCAGCATGGAGAATCAGCCTTTTGTCCCGCATCTTGTCTTGCCCCTCTCCTTGAAGAGCATGTGTCATGCCAGCCCGGAAATCTTGGGCCCATCCGCCTCGCGGTCATCGTTCAGCCGGCCACCGCTCTGGCGCGCCAAGACGCTCAAGCCATTCCCCCGCCCGAACGAAGCTTCCTCCACGTCCTTGTGTTACTCCACCTTCCCTGTCAAAGACGGGAGGAACCCCTCTCCTGTGTACCATGAGCTTGCCCATGCTTGGACCGCGCCAGCACGGATCAGATGCGCGGCTGGGCACTTGATGGGCGGATAATTCTGCTTCGCCGGTCCTCACCGGTCATTTGGGCAGTCAGCCACCAGGGACTTGGCCATTTCGGCTGTCATACGGCGGCCCACTGTCAGCCCCCACGCCTGATCAGGCGATCGCGCCACTGCCGCTTGATGACCCGAACCCAGTGCGAGTCAGCGAGCAGTGCCCGCCCCGCTCGATTGAGGGCGTCAACCGTCCGAAGGTAGGCAGCCAAAAGCCGGCTGCGCGCCCTTTTGCCAAACAATACCACGTCGGCCTCCTCCCACGACTCCGTCGCAAACCTCTCCTTGTAGTCGGCCTGCCCCAACCCAAAGTCCAGACGATTGACACCCTCTTCAGCCAAGCGATCCGTAAGCCACAGGAAAAGGAGAGTGCCCGCCTCATAGGATCGCATATCAGGCGTATAACCCGTTGAACCCGAATAATATGTGTCTCTCCAAACTGTGCCCTGCCAAAAGGCTCTTGCTTCTCCCCGGATCTTGAGGAGAGCGACCCTGAGCGTTCCTCTGGACTCCAGCAACCGGAACCGTTCCCGCGTAAAAGGACCATCAATGAAGCCAGCCCCCAACCGCCGCTGATAGGTAGTACGCGCAACTGCCTCGAGCTCCTCACACAACTGGTCCACATTTATTTGACTGTCGTACCACACCCACTGGACCTGTCCTTTGCATTCGTCCTCAAGCCTCCGTTGGCGTCCCTTCAGCCACGACCGGTGCTTCGAGCGCAGGCGTCGCAGCAGAAATCCGGGCGTATGCTCAATGGTCATCGCATAGTGCTTCGACCATCGAGGCTCGAGAGCTCCGAGAGACCCGGACGGCCACCGGCCGAAGGCGTCCCAAAGCGCAACTTGCGTCCTTGATATGCCATGCAGCCGGATGAAATCACAGATTCCATCGTCAAGGAGCCTGGAAAAGCACGCAATCACCTTCTCTGCTTTGGCGCCGTCCCACGCACCGAGTAGTCCTCCATAAACCACCGTCCAGACCCGGGCCTTCACCGGCACGAGCCTCGCATACCCCAGCCGCGGCACATGCCGAATGTCTTCGAGACGGCCGGCACAAAAAGCTGTCCACTCGCCGCCCTGCTGGAAGCCGAGCGCCAAAGGTGAGATTACTTCGGCCCGCCGGTCGCAAACAAACAGGTAATGGTCCAACGAGCTGTTCGGATGCACTTCTAAGCTGCGCCAGGCTTCAGCAACCCGATCGAACTCCTCCTTACGGCGGAGTGTCACAACCTTTTGCTCGTCCCTGTCAGAGCAACCCATCATACCTTTTTTATGCTTTCACGGGCTTCGCCACCCGAGCTCATCGGTCCGTATCTGAGGGAGTTGGACCGCCAGGGCGACTCCCTCGTTGCCGCAATGCACAGCCGCGCCCGCATCTCGACTCCCAAGGCCGAATTCCCTCCAACCCCGTCACTCCCTTCAACGGGCAATCGGGCCGGCCATCTTTCCAAGCAGCTCGCTGCACAAGAAGCCCTAGGTTGACCAGTCGAACTGCCAAGCAGCCAGCCGGAAGGCGGCCGCTTGATGTTCAACTCAGTTTTTGAACTGTACCGTGGTCGCCCTGTACATGGGCGGTCCCCAGCCCCGCCGCAAGTTCCTCATTCTCCCTCGCACAAGGAATCCCTTCGGCTTCTACCGCCTTGAACCCGGAGGCGCATATTGCCAGTGTCATGACAAGGAACATCACACTTTGGTCAAAGTAGGCAACCGATATACAAGTTGCAGCGTGGGCAAACAGGCTGCAGCCGACGCACCACCAGAAGAACGGCTTGCCTGAGGGATGCGACTCTTCCAGCTTAACGAGCCTGCCAACGTACCGAAATCCAGCCCACAGGATGGAGATGAACAGCACGATTAACAGCACGCCACCTCTGACGCCCTGGGCCAGGTAATGGTTGGTGATATCCGCGTGGTTCTCACTCCAAGGAACGCCGTACGGCATCCAGTGGCGCGTATAGTCCGTACCTCCGAGCCACCACTCCGGAAGATGCTCGAGCGCCTTGCGGATGAGTTCTGCTCGGTGCCACCCCGTGCTCCCCCCAGCAAGATCAATGCGGGCGATGATGTAATATGCAGGTGCCTTCATCACCAGATCGAGCAGAATGTAGCCAACCACAGCGGCGACGCGCATCTGACGGGTCAGGTGCCGCCAGCGCCAGAGCAACAGCGCAAGCATGGCCACCAGCAGGCTGGCCAGAGGTCCGCTCGAGGCGGAGGTCAACACCATGATCCCGCAGGCGCACATTCCCACCCGCGCCTGCCACGGCCGTTCTCTCCACAGAGCAACCATCAACGGCGTGCAGACGGCGCCTACGGTGCCCGCGAGAATGGCATGCGCGAAGGGCCCTTGCGACCGGAGGCGGCCATTGCGGATCGCTGGCTCCTCCG
Source organism: Limisphaera sp. 4302-co (assembly GCF_049537155.1). Taxonomy (NCBI): domain Bacteria; kingdom Pseudomonadati; phylum Verrucomicrobiota; class Verrucomicrobiia; order Limisphaerales; family Limisphaeraceae; genus Limisphaera; species Limisphaera sp. 4302-co. Next base: position 14,008 of record NZ_JBMVQZ010000015.1, on the reverse strand, counting down.
GCACACCGCCAAACAGCGAGAACCAATTATGACGGGTAAACTGTTCGTTCAGCATCTCAAGCGCGACCGGCACAAGCACCACAGCAAGGACCTGCGTCAAGCGGACGACATCCTCCCGCCCATGTACGAATACGCGGAAAAGGATGTACGCACCTGCGATGTTGAACACCATGCCGGCATGGTTGATGAAGGTGTCAGAAGGAGATTCATGAAAAACACTCGCTGCCAAGGCCCAGCCGCCCCACGCAGCGAACAGATGGTCCATGCCCGACCATCCACCGGCAGCACGTTCGCGCCGCACCAGGACCCGCACAAGGCCGGCCAAGAGGACAAGCCTCATGACGTGAAGATTCAAGCCGGCCAGTTCTGTGCCCTGTCCCAGGGTCATGTAGCAGGCGGTGGCCAGAAGGGGCACGGGAGCCCATTGCCGCGGCAATGACCAGATCGCCGCCACGGCAACCAACAGGAACAGCAAGGCCAGCGGGGTCATGGGGTGGCGGAGAGAAGATTCGCCCCGTTCGGCGGCACGGCTTCCCGGGGTGGCGGGGTCGGCCGGGCGGGCACGGCCGCCTCGCGACCGTGCCAGGCCCAATCCCACAGCAGTCGCGTGCGCGCTCGCGCGTGTTGGAGGCGCGCCCGCAGTCCCGGGGAAGGCAGAATCGCGGCCAGCGTGAGGCCCAACCAGCGCAGCCCCGCAGCCGTGCCCACCAGCAGCCGATACCGCCGCGCGGCTGATCTGCCCTGATGCTTTTCAATGAGTTGCTCGACGGAGCGTTGTTTCATCAGCACGGAGAACCCGGATGGTGCACGCTGGCTGGCACCGCCGCAGGCATGAACGATGGCACAGCCAGCATCGTAGTAAAGTTCCCATCCGGCCCGCCGGACGGATTCCGACAAGTCCACGTCCTCGGCGTACATGAAGTACCGCTCGTCGAACCAGCCGACGGCGTCGAGGACGTCTCTACGGGCCAGGAGAAAACCTCCGTAAAGCTTGCGGACCGGACCACTTTTGCACGGATCGTGACAGAGCCAGGGAGAAAACCAACGGCGCAACACACCGGGCACGAGGAGCTCCCAGAACGCCCTCCCCGGCGTCGGAAACCACTGCAAACCCAGCTGCTGCACGGTTCCGTCCGGATAACGCATCTGGCAGCCGAGCATGCCCACACGCGGGCGGGCAAGGAGCGAACGTACGGCCTTTTCCAGAGTGTCCGGGAACAGTTCCGTGTCGGGGTTGAGGAAAAGGACCAGCGGGGTATCCACCCATGGACGGGCATGGTTGTTGCCGCGTCCGAAGCCCAGGTTGGCACCGGTATTGACCACGTGAAATTCGGGAAACTCAGCGGTCGCGCGCTCCCGGCTACCGTCCACCGAGTCATTGTCCACCACGATCACCTTGACCGGAAAGCTGGTCCGGCTCGCTCGAACGGAGTGGAGGCATCGAAGCAGCTTCTCCCCTGCGTTCCAGTTGACGATGACGATGGTAAGGGCGGTGGTGCCCTCACCCGGCTGCAGAAAACCTCCCGCTGTGTGCTGTTTCTCCATGACGGGGACGTCTCCCTAGCGCCGCAGGCGGTGCAGCAGCTTCCGGATTCTCTCGGCCCAGTGAAGCAACCGGCGAGCGGATTCCGAAGGTGCGGCTTCGAACCTCCCCAATTGCCGGACCTCCGAACCTCCCATGCCGGCCTTGAAGTGGTAAACCCCCGGATTTCCCTCGGGGTTGATCCCGCCCAGGTCGTAGAACCGGCAGCCCTGCGCCTTGAGGAATTCCATCATCCGCCATTGAAGGAGGTAGGAAGCCTTGCTCTTGAGCCCGGCCTCGCCGGTGGCCCCCAGGAGGTAGATGCCCGTGTTTCCAACATCGGTGACCACAAGGGCCGCATGAGGCTGATCGCCATGCAGGGCAAGCGCCACACGCAGCTTCTCGGAGGGCTCGAGGTGCTCCTGCATCTGGCGAAAGTCGCGAACGTTCACGGTCGTATCGAAGCGTTTTCGGGCCATCATTTCCTCGTAGAGGACCATGAATCGGTCGAAAAGTTCCGTGTCGTTTCCCTCCACGACCCGGAGTGGATTGCGCGACGCAGCATTCAGTTGGTTGCGCCACTTGCCGTCGAGACGCTTGCGCACGATTTCGAGGGGTGGATCCAGGTCCACCCGGGCCGTACGGTAGACCGCTTGGGGGGCATGCTCGAGAAATCCCAGCTCTCCCAGGATTTGCCGGGCCGGACCCGCGGGGGCGTCCTCACGAAAGATGTTGGGGATCACTCGCAACACCCAGCCACGGCGGAACACAAACTCTTCCCGAAGCAGCTCCAGTGCGGCACGAAATGCCTCCGCGTCCCACGAACCGTCCTTCCGATGCACGCACGGGCCCCAACGCACATATGCCATCCCCCACCAACGCCCGATCCGCGCCGTGCGTATCTGCGCGATGGCCCGGACCGCGCCGTCCTGGCGGATACAAAGGTGGACCAGGTTGCGCTCACCCCAACTCACGGCACCGTAGGCGTGGGTTTGATAGAAGTTCCCATCCGCAAACTGGGAAAGCAGAGCGCACCATTGCGCGGACGGAAGCGGCTTCCATGGCGCCGGTCCGTCGGCCAGGGGCACTGCGCGCTCACCCATGGTGGTTGGGAGGTTCATGGACTCTTCAGGAGCACGGCGTTGGATGTCGCCGCTTCACGGCCCAACGGTAGCATCCCCTGACTTTCATTCGGAACTCCAGGGGACTGTCCGTGGGCTCGACCGCCACCCTGCCCACCACGGGGGGCAGCGGACCGCCGTTCAGACAGGCGGGCTCGATGCCGAAAAACCGCCTGTATCCGATCGCTTCTGCGGTCCGAAGCACCGTCTCGTTCCAGTCGCCGTGGGGGAAGCTCAACAATTCCACCGGTCGCTGGATCAAATCTTCCAGGGCCACCTTGGAATCGGACAACTCGCGCTTCAGGTCCTCCGGTCCCAGTCGGGTCAGCCGGGGGTGCGTGACCGTGTGAGATCCCAGGGTGACTCCCGGCAGGCGTGCCAGGATTCTGAGCTGGTCCGCAGACATGACTCGCTCATTCCAAAACGGATGATCCGGGGACCGAACCCAGCACGGGCGCCGGCCCAAACAGCCCGTGGGCACGAAGATGGTAAAGGGCAGGCGGTGCTTTTCCAACTCGGGAACCGCGTTCTCCAGCACGGATACGTATGCGTCGTCGAAGCTGATTCCAACCCACCGATCCGCCCGGGGTAGGGAGCGATCCAGCGACCATGGCTGTGCAGATTCCGCCAGGATGTCCATTTGCTCCGCGAACCGCTTTCGGGCCGGGGCCGGGACGGCGTGATAATACAAAACCACTCCCTGCCCGGGACGACTCATGCCCAGTCGATCGGACAGGCTGACGCACAGGCTGAGTGTCAGCTTGGCGAAGCGCCGGAACATGGGCGGTATTGCCACCAGAGCTTGAGGGTCAGGATGGCCACGAACAGAAAGCACTTTTCCGGCGGAAATCGTGAGGGCCGATCCGGGAGAGTTTTCCAACCGGTAACCCTGAGAATCAGGTCATGGATATCCGGACCAGCCGTCCGCCAGTGGGTATCCAAGCTCGGGCTGTGCCGGTAGTAGTGCGTCCAGTTGGGCCAGGAACCGTCGGAACTCAACGAGCCGCGGAGGCTTCTAAGCTTGCGTTTCACCCGCAGCCACTGCCAGCTCAGATTCTCGAGCCATGGCGGGGCGTGGACGGCCACACCGGTGTTGGCGTCGGGGACGTCCCTCACCGGGCTGCCGGCAAGCAATCGCCGCGCGGTGCGGAGGAAGAGGTCACGGTTGAGCTTGAACCGCGAAGGCACGCTCCGGTAGACGCGTAATACGCCGAGGTCGGTGACCGGAGGAGACCAAGCCGTGTACCGTTGGGGAACCAGGCGCTGCTGGTTGTCGCCCTCGTGGTAGAGGGGAAAGGTACGGAGGGCTTCGATGCGAAACAAGGATTCGTCATCCTGTCGCTCCCGGAGCTCGGGGGGGAATCTTGTTTCCCAGCGCTGCCAAACCTGGCGCGCAAGCGGGGTGTCAAATCTCCAGTGTTGGAAATAGAATTCGTGCCGGTACGGTGCCAGGGTCTCCCGGCCGTCCCAAGCCCGGAGGCGGCGGTTGAGCGGGAGTCCCTTGAAGAGGTAATCGCAATAACAGCCGGTGAGCAGCGTGGTCGTCCCCCAGTTGGGAAGAGAGTCGAGAATCCCCAGAAAATGGTTGTTGGCAAAGGTGCCCATGCCACCTGCGATGCGCACGCCTTTGGGCGCGTTTTCGCCGTAGTAATCCGGCGGCCGTTGCAGCGGTTTGAACTCCGCACCCGCGGCCTGCGCAATGGCCCGAGCGATGTGGAGCTCGCGGTTGGGTGCATCGTAACACGTGAAGGCCACCGCCCGTGCGGGTTCAGGCGTACAGGCCAGGATGAGCCGTGAGTCCAACCCCCCGCTGAGGGCGATCGCCGGACGGCCGAGACGCGGCAGGGTCCTGCGACGGACGGCCGTCTTCCATGCCTCCGCTAGCTTTTCAGCGCAGGCTTCCACGTCCGGTCGGGGATCCGGATCGTACTCCAGGTTGAAATAGCGACGGGAAAGCATCCGGCCGGTTCGCAGTTGCCATGTGAACACCATGCCGGATTCGCACGCTTGAATGCCCTGGTAGTACGTGTAAGGCGGCGTCACCATGCTGGTTTGCACGAATTCCGCCAGGGAAACCTCGTCGAGCCGATGGGTTCGATCCACGGCGCCCGCCAGCACATCGGGATGAGAAGCCCATACGGGGTATCCATCCGAGGAACACCAGAAGACGGGAAAGCAACCGGCGGGATCGGTCCGGAGATGAAACGTCTGGGAATCGGCATCGTACAACAGGATTGCGCAGTTGCCGCTCAGGTCATCCCAGGCTTGTGTCCCGGCGGCCCGGTAGCGGCCGAGGACGGCACGGGCAGCCCATCCGGAGCCGGTACCGCCGCTGCACTCCTTTTCGGCGCGAGCCCACTCCTCCTCTTCCAGGGCAAGGAAACCGGTCACGGCGCACAAGGTCCCGTCCGGGTCCTGCGCCGGTGCCCACACCGGGTCGGGTTCCGACCATGTCGCGATCAGGCGGAACTGCGGTCGGTCCCAGACTTGCACCCGCAGCCGATCCGACCACCGCAGCATACCGGCAACATCATGCGAAGGACGGCGTTCGGGCGGCCGCGTGTCGAGCAGGAAGTCCGGCATGAGAACTGCCAAAGAGAGCGCTTTTCCCGGGGGCCGCCGCCGGTCGTCAATGGGCGGCAGAGTTCATTTCCGATCCGGTTCCTGCGGCTGTGGAGAATGGGGCGCGGTCCGGTTGCAGCCGGGCGAGTCGTTTCGACCACAGGCTGCTCCGGAAGCACAAATGATCGAGCTGTTGCCGCCACACAAACTGCCGGAATGCAGGGTCCTCGACCCGTGGGAAATGCTTCAGGTATCCGCTGAGATAGCCCCAGCCCAGCGCCAGGGCTGAACCCGACCACGGGCACCGGAGGAAACGCCGGAAGCACTTCGCCAACATGAACAGCGGATGATACCGAGCCACGTAGTTGGCCAGCCCGTTTTTGACCCAGTTTTGCCACCGACCATCCGCGCTTCCCGTCTCCTTGAGCTGCTCCACCATGAGTTCCGGGAAGGTTCGCGTACGCCATCCACGCATGTTGGCCATGAGTTCATCCACCGTGTCCCATCCAGGGAGTCGGATCAGCCCGCCGATCTCCTCCCAGCAGGCCCGCCGGTAGATCTTGGTCGCGCCGCGGACGTGAAACGCGGGGTCGTCCGCCGCCTCGGCCACCAGCCGGCCGTCCACACGGCGGCAGATCAGTCCGCCGCCAATCCCCAGCTTTGGATCCTCCTCGAAGTGCCGCAGACAACGCTCGAAATAATCGGGTTCGAATGCCAGGTCGCCGTCCAGCTTCACCAGATAATCCCAGTCCAGATCCGCCACCAGAGCACAGCCTTCGTGAAACGCATCCATGACGCCCGCGCCCGGAAGCCTGTGTCCCCGGTCCGGGCGGTGCAAAGCACGGATCCACTCATGGTCCCGCGCAGCCCGGTCCGCGATCGTCCCGGTCTCATCCGTGGAACCGTCATCCACGATGATCCAACGAAGCGGCCGTCGTGTCTGCGCCACCATCGAGGCGATGGTACGCGGAAATCTTTCGGCCTCGTTCCGGACCGGGGTGATGACGACGTAGTCAGCCATGAAGGCAAAGCATGCGAGGCGTGCGTGGTTCGGTCCCGGGCGTTCTGTCCAACCCGGCGGCCCTTTTCGAACCACCACGCCGCAGGCGGCGCATCCACGCCTGTGCACTCCCCGCCCAGTCATAGGCGCCATGAAGCTTGGCGGAGAACAAGCACAAATCGTCGGCGTCGTTGACGGGGAGGCGGGGCAGCGTCCACGGGTTGTCCGCGATCGTGGCGCGGCCCACACGCGTCGTGACCCCGCTTTCATACCCTGCCGTCCGGAGCGCCTCCGCCAACCACGCCACGTAGTCCGGATCTTCCTGGGGAAACGCGTACGGATGCGCGAAAGAACCGACGCGAACTCCCAGACGGTCTTCGAGGGTCTGCCTGCACGCCCGGATTTGCGCGAGGCGATCCGCCGGCGCCAACCGTGGCAGTTCGGGATGGTTCACAGTGTGCCCGCCGATTTCGACGCCGGCCGCCGCCAGCCCGGCCAGTTCCGACCATGTGAGACACGGTCGTCCGGCCGCTCCCGGCACGCCCGAGGTCCCCGCCGGGCGGAACGGCTGCGGTTGCTCACCCACGAAGCCCGTAGCCACATAAATCGTGGCCCGAAAACCGTGCCTCTGCAGGACGGGCCAGGCATTGGCGTAAAAATCCCGAAATCCGTCGTCGAAGGTGATCGCAACCGGTCTTCCGGCCGGGGGTTCCTCCGGGCCCCGGGACTTTTCGGCCCGTCCCTGCAGCCAGGCCAGGCCCTCGCTCAAGGTCACGCCCCGCCAGCCATTTCCGGCCAGCCATTGCATTTGCTCGGCGAATCGCGCCGGGCGCGTGCAAAGCCGGTAATAGGCGGGCACGCCGGGTTCCGGGTCCTCCGAGATGCTGTGGTACATGAGGATGGGGAGCACCCGGTGCCGTTCGGTTCGATCCACCGGCGCCCGGCCCCGCCGGTACAGCGACGCCACACACAGTGTGATCAGGCGATCCCAGCGCATGAGAACGGCACCGAAAGCATCTCACTCACCGGGAAGACTCCGGGCCCGCAGGCGAACCATCGGGCCACCGGGGACGGTGCCCCTCCCGCGGGCCGAATCGGCCCGCCAAGAGCTTCTGGCAGGACGGCGTCCCCCGCCGGTCCGTCGTACCACAGAGACACCATCAGAATGCCTTCTTATTTAACCACAAAGGCACGGAGAACACGGAGAATAACACAGAGGATTTTTCCTTTTCCTTTTCTCTGTGAACTCTGTGTCTCCGTGGTTTTTATCACCTCTTCTCTGCGTCTCTGCGGTTTGAACCACGGAGGCACGCAGAACCGGAAAAAGAGCACAATGAGCCGGCATCACGGTTGCCTCATGGAGTTCAGGGAGCTCTCCGCCTGTCCTGCTGGTGGGGGTGTACGGTCCGGAAAATGGAACTCCCTGCGTTGCGAATCGGACCGCCCGCAGAGGCGGTTGACCAACGCCAGGTAATCGTGCTTTTTGACCTCCCAGCTCTCGGCCCGGGCGTAGGCCAGGGCGCGTTCGACCCGGCGGCGCGTCCCCTCGATGTCTTCCAGCACCTCGACCACGGCCGCGGCCAGCGCCCGGGGATCGCCGGACGGGAAGAACCGGACGAGGTCATCGCCGAAATAGTAGCGGTCTATACGGGTTTCCGAGGCCACCACAGGCACGCCGAGGGCCATGAACTCCATGATCTTTGTGCTGTAGGCTTCGTTGCCGAAGGAGTCGGCCCGTTTGGGAACCACGCCAACGTCTGCCTCGGCCATAATGCGGGCGATTTCCTGGACGGGTACGGGCGGGTGGAATCGAACCGCGCCGTCCAGTCCGAGGGAGCGGGCCAGTGCCTCCCATGTCTCGCGCATCGGACCGTCGCCATAGATGTGGAGTTCGGCTCCGGGGAAGCGCCGGCGGATTTCCGGCAGGGCGCGGATGGCGATGTCCAGGCCCTGATGTTCCTGCAGCCCGCCGGGAAAGATCAAAACGGGGGCATCGCCGGGCTGGCGGGCCGTGCGGAGCTCGGGCCGGAACACGTTCAGGTTCACATGATTCACGAAAACCGACGAGCGATCCGCAGTGCCGGTGCGTGCGACATAGGTGGCGTGCCAGAGGTGGTTGCTGACGATGATGTGATCGGCACAGGCGGCCGAGAGACGCTCGATCCAACACAAAAAGCGAAAAAGGAGCGAGCGATCGCTGTAACCGAACCGGCCGCAGAAGAACTCGGGCAGGATGTCGTGAATGTCGAGGATGACGCGCGCGCCGCGCAGTCTCGGATACAGGGCGGTCCAGACCAGGGAGTCCGGCACGTTGTGAACGTGGATGAGGTCGTACGGACGCCGCCGGTGCTCGCGCGTGAGGTGGACGGCGGCCTTGCAGAAGAATGCCAGGGTGCTTTTGAGGATCGGCCATGGGCTCTTTTCCCGCTTGCTGAAACGGTCGTGGAGCCGGTGGAGACGAACCCCGTTGAGTGTGTCTGAGCGCGGGAGGTCAGGGTCCGATCGAAGCCCCAGCACCTCGACCTCGTGCCCCGCCTCGGTCAGGGCCTCGGCGTAGCGAATGATGCGGTTGTCACGGCGGTAAACCGAATGGGTGACCATGGCCACGCGGAACGGCCGGCGATGTCGCGGCGGCTCGGACAGGGATCGGACGTAACGGGCCACGTCCCTGGGCAGTGCGTGCCAATACTTGCCGGCATATGCTTCCCTCACGTGCGAAAGGAGCTGGACGTAGTACTCCACCGGATAGGTGAAGGGGTCCTCCGGTTCGCCGGGAAATCGGAGATAATCGGGATGGACGTTGACCAGCACCATGCCGCCGTGACGGGCAATCCAATCGAGTTTGCGCAGCCAGATTTCCGGAGAACGTTCTTCCAACAGGAGGAACAGGGTGGAGTCCTGAACCAGCGTGTACGGGAGTTCCACGTAACCGCTGCGAGTACGATTGGCGGCGCCCGCGGAGGCGTCGGCCGGTGCAGGGACCCAGAAGGGAAAGATCATGCCGGCGCCGTCGGGCATCGGTTCGAATGGGTCGGTATCGAACGTGGAGGCGTCGTAGAGGATGTCCAGCTCGTGAAGCCACTCAAGCCGGCGCAACATGAAACCGGCGCGGAAGCCGACGGCGTTCCATTCCCGCAGATAGCGGTTGATCCGGACGGCGGCCTGCTGGAAATGCTGTCGGCTGCGGAACAGGTGACCGTCGTGGTGCAGGTCGTGCACACCCACCTCGAAGCCGTTGCGGTCGAGCCTGTCACGCAACATCGGCGAGAGGTGGTATTCACCTTCCGGGATGAAGTTGAAGGAGGAACGGAAGCCGAGCTGGCGTTCCAGTTCCATCAAGCGTTCGCACCGGCCGATGCCGTCGAAACCCTCGACGTCGTGGGTGAGGACGAAGGCAAACTCTTTGCCGTAGGGCCAGCCGGGCCAACCTTCGGGTGGTTTTTCCGAGCCGGGGAGGATGGGCCAGCAATCGGACATGCGCCGGAGCTGGCGCCGGCTGTACCAGCGCCGCAGGCGCATCCTCACGCCGTACGGCAGCAGCGGCTTAACGGCATACCAGAAGCGGTTCCGTAACATGAGTTCAGGCGCTCAACACGGGTGCCGCGTTCATGTTCGGGAGCGACGGCCTACCCGCTGGTCCGGCAAACCACGGAGACAGGGAGTTTTCCCCGGAGACACAGAAAAACCTTCCATTAAAAACCACGGAGGCACAGAGGACACGGAGAGAAAAGACAGGGATTGTGTTTCTTCCTTTCTCTGGAACCATGGCGTCTCCCGGGTCCCGGACCATGTCCGCCAGCAGAAAGTGCTGCCCTGCCACCAAGCTCCGGTCGGTCAGATCAGGTGGCGGACATTGCCACCGGGCCGATTTTCATGAAAGTCCGTTTCTTCTTCTCTGTGGAATCTGCCTGTGGTCTTTGCGCCCCTGTCGGCGGCAGATTGGAACCACGGAGGCACGGAGGCACACACAGAGACCGTTTGGCCTGATGCATTCTTTTGATGCTGCGCGTTTGTGCTTGTCTTCTGACCTTCAAAGCTGCCCGTGCGTTTCGTGTCCACCGTCCTGGCATCCGTTCGTCCGCGCTGGATCTTCAGGAACAGCTCCGGCCCTCAGCCCGCACTGCTGCTGCGACCCTCTTTCCCTTTCATCTCTGTGACTTCTCTCTGTGCCCTCCGTACTTGATCAAGGTCGTCCTCTCTGCGTCTCTGTGGTGAATCCGGCACCCGGGCGAACGAAAGACAGGCTCCGCCCCCGTCAATTCGCAGGTCTCCCTGCGATTGACCCTTTCCCGTCACATTTTCCTCTCTCATTGGCCGCTCGGCGCGCTTGTGCGCGGTGGCCATTGGCTGTCGCCGGGCGCTTGCGGCGCCCGGCATCACGGAGGATCGCGCACAGGCCGGCCCGATCCGTTGAACATCGCGGCCGCCACCGCTGCGGCCCCAGGGATGGCTCAGAGCTCCTGTCTGAGCCGCTCCGGGACGTAGTCCCGTTTCTTGTTCAACACGGCGGTGACGTTCGCCTTGGATTCCTGCAAAAGTGCGTGGGCGCGGCGGGCCAGGTCCTGGCCGGTTCGTTCCCCTTCCAAAACCATCAGCACCATGTCCATGTAACCGGCCAATCGGGCGGTGATGGTGGTCTGGGAAACCGGCGGCATGTCGAAGATGATGTAGTCGAACTGGCTGGCCTTCATCTTGGGCACCAGATTGGCGAACCGCCGGGGCAGGACGCGCGGGAGTTTCTGGTCGTTGGTTGCGGCTGCCGATACGACGTACAGGTTGTCCTGGACAAGGGCGTGGTCGGCCTGCCCCTCCTCGATGGCTTCCAACAGGCCCACGACCGGTTTCCCGTGTTGGAACTGCCGGGTGGCGCCGCCGTCCACGTTCATGTCGACCAACAAAACGTTGCCGTCGCCGGTCTCGGACAGGGAGGCGGCCAGACCGGCCGCCAGGGTGCTGACGCCTGCGCCCTCGTGGCAGCTGGTCACCGCCACGAGTTTGGGTTTGTGGGTCATGTTGCGGACCTCGAAGTAGGTCACGATCCGGTCGCGCAACCCGTCGAACCAGGGTCGGAGCGGGTCCTTCTCCGACCAGACGGTCAGAGCGCCGCCGCCCGTGCCGGCGGGCACCGGCGGCTGTGCCGCGGCGCCGTTGCCGCCGGACGGCGCCATGGGCCGGTGACCGTTACCGGCCGGTTTGAGTGCGTCGGGCCCGCGCCGCCTGCGCTTGAGATAGGGAATGCTGACCAGCAGGGGCAGACGCAGGTTTCGTTCGATGTCCACCGGCCTGCGGATCGCCATGCTGAAGAGTTTCTCCAGGGCGAAGGCGAGGGCCAGTCCGAGTCCCAGGCCACCGCCCAGACAGAGTGCCATCGGCTTGGCGAATTCGAAGAAATCGCGGGCTGCCGGCGAGGGCGACTGGACGATGCTGATGTTGGTGATCTTTCCGGGACCGAGGGACTCTTCCACGCGCGCCTTTTCCAGCGTGGCGGAGTAATACCGAAGGTTGGCCTCGTCGAGCTCACGGCGCCGTTCGAGCTCGACCAGGCGCGGTTCCACGGCGGCGATGCGGTTGGCGTCGTCAGTGACACGGGCGATCTGGTTGGAGTAGACGGCCAGTTTGGCCTCCAGCGACAGGACGCGGGCCACGGCCTGGGCCAGGTCGTTTGTGTCGGCAGGGGCCGACGACGGCACGACGGGCGTCGCGAGGAGTTCCGGGTGTTCCTGTTCGAGAGCGCGTTTGCGGGCATCTGCATCGGCGATTTGTTCGCGGATGCGGCGGATGAAGGGGTGTTCCGGGCCGAACCGCAGCAGCAGTTCGCTTTCGCGCCGGCGATAGGCGTCCAGCTCCGCCACGGCGGTCCGGTACTGCCCGGCGATCTCCGGCGGGACGGCGGAGGCGTTGGTGACGGTGGCCAGGGCGTTGGTACCGACGGTACCCAGCAGGTGGTTGAGGGCGGCGCGGTGCTCGGCCAGTTGGGCCTCGGCGGTCAAGAGTTCCGAACGGAGTCGGGCCAACTCGGCCAATGTGGCAGCCTTGGCATCGGCGAGGGAAATGATGCCCGCTTCGGCTTTGAGGCGTTTGATTTCCTCCTCCGTCTGGGCCAGGCGGGCGCGGATCTGGTCGGCCTGTTGGGCGAAGAAATCGTCGAGCACGCCGATGCCCTGATGGATGCTGACGTGCTTGTCGAGGTAGGTTTTCAACAGGGTGTCGAGGACCTGCCGGGCGATCACCGGATCGGGGTGCCGGTAGCGGACGAGGATGATGTTGCTGCGCCGGGGGACGTCCACGGTGAGCCCGCGCCGGATCTGGGCGGCGGCGCGGATGCGATCCTCGCCGCCGCCGAAGCCGGCCAGGATGTTGCGCGGCCCGACGGCGTCGGCGACCTGCAGTGCCAGGTCCAGGCTGGTGAGGATTTCGATCTCGGAATTGATGATGTTTTCGCCCCGGCTGTCGGGGGTTTTGATGTCCGAATCATCGGTCTTGGTCAGGGCCGGACGGTTTTCGAGGATGTAACGGACCAGGATCTTGGCCTCGGTGACGTAGGAGGGCGGGTTGCGGAAGTAGATGAATGCGGCGGCGCCCAAGCCGAGCAGGAAGCAGAAGAGGATCTTCCACTTGTGGCGGAAGAACATGTACATCAGGTCAGCCGCGTTCAGCCCCGTGGAAGGGCTGGCGTGCACGGGCCGTGCCTGAACTGGAATCGGGTCGCTCATAGGTTTCTCGTTTTTCTACGCGTCAGCCTCATGCTCTTCTTATCGGTCAATCCATGTGAGGGTAAAGCACCTGCCCCGCCCAACGCAGCCATGGCAGGGGGAGCCGGCGAAAGATCATTGTGTGGAGTCCTTCGGTGCGATCCGCCTTCGGGAGGGACCGGCCGGTGACGGGGTCGAGACAGTAGACCGGCAGCAGTTCTTCCCGGCCGCCCAGGCCGGTCTTGAACCTGCGGAGCCCCTCGTTGCCCGGAGAGGTACGACCGAGATGCAGCCGGGTGCAGTCACGGAGCGAATAATAGCGCATGGCGGTCCACATCGCCAGATTGTTGGGGCGCCATTGCTGGGCGTTCATGTCGGAAGCGCCGAACTTGTACACCGCCTCCCGCCCGAAGTGCAGGAAAACCGCTCCGGCAACCACGGTTTGATCTTTCCGCACCAGAAGGACGATGCCCCGGTCTTCCTGAACGACGTGGCGTGCGAGGTTCTCGAAGAATCGCCAGGGCTGCGGGGGCAGGCCGTGCCGGCGCCGGGTGAGGGTGTGCAACTGGTAGTAGGCGGCCATGGCGGTCTCGCTGGTGGAAATTTCCACCCGCAGGCCGCTGCTTTCGGCCTTTCGCAGGTTGCGGCGGGCAGCGCTGTCCATGCGGGCCCGCATGGCCTCCGGACCGCCGGTGAGGTCCACCGTGTGGGCAAGGAACCGGAGGGAGGGTTCGACCTCGGGCAGGAGGAACCCCGGCTGGCGCAGTTCCACGTGCCGCCAGTTGCGGTTTCTGGCCAGTTCCAGGAGGGCCGGCAGCAGGCGCGCCGGCGCAAGCGGATCGGTGCGCAGACATGCGCAGAAATCCGTGAACGGGAGGCTGACGCCGCGCCGGCCGGTCCAGCGGCTGCGGACCTCCATCAGGGGCAGGCACAGCTGCGGCTGGTTCCCCGCTTCAAGCCACAAGTAGGCGGGCCGGTGGCCGTAGGTGTGGTGCAGGACGCGGCACCAGGCGCGCGTGTGGAAGATGCCGGCCTCGGGGAAGCCCGCCAGACGGGCGTCCCAGTCGGGGTCGTCCAGCGGATTGACGACGCGCAGTTCCGGCGCCAGCCC
>NZ_JBMVQZ010000014.1:0-114907 GCF_049537155.1 Limisphaera sp. 4302-co | reverse complement strand
CACCGTCGTGGCAAAGCTGGTGGAAGCGGCGAACGTGACCGCCACCAGGAAAGGTTTTGCGCTCACGCCGAGTGCCTCGGCGGTGCTGATGGCCACCGGCGCCAGCAACGCGGCGGCGGCGTTGTTCCTCATGCATTCGGTCAAAACGCCGGTCAACAGGTGCAACACGGCCAAGATGGCCACCGGCCCTGCATCGCACAGCTGCTGCAGGGCCGCATCCGCCACCGCCGGCGCCGCCCCGCATTTCTCCAACGCCAATCCCGGCGGCAACACACCGGCCAGCAGAATCAGCACGCGCCAGTCCAGCGTCCGGTAGGCGTCTTCCATGCGCAGACAACCGGTCAGGACCATGGCGCCACACCCCACCCATGCGGTCACCAAAATCGGTTGCACGTTCAGGGCGGCCAACAGGACCACCGCCGCCACGATCGCCAGTGCCAGCGGCACGCGCCGCGTGTGCCAGGGGATCTCCGTGTGCGCCTGCAGCACGATGAAGTTCTCGTCTCCGCGCAGACGGGCCAGCTCCGCCTTCGGCCCCATCAACAACAGGGCGTCGCCGTACTGCAGGGGCACCTCCGCCAGCTTTTCCGGGATCACCTGGCCGCGGCGGTGGATGGCCAGCACGATCACCTTGTAGCGCCCGTGAAAATCGAGCTGGCGCAAGGTGGCCCCTGCCAGGCGGGAGTGGGGAGCCACCAGCGCCTCCACCAGGTCCACCTCGCCCGTCTCCAGCGAGGCCTCTTTCAACTGGAACTCCGGTTCGATTCCCCGTCCCGCCGTGTTCCGCGACGCCACCAGGTCGTTCACCCGCCCGCGCACCAGCAAATGTCCCCCTCCCGCAGGGGTTCACGCAGGGGTGCCCACACCTTGCGCTCGCCGCGGATCAACTCCAGCCCTGTCACATCGTGCTCTTCACCCAACCGGGCCTCGAACACCGTCCCGCCCAGCAGAGGCGAGTCCGCCGTCACAGGTACCTCCGTGATGTACGGGCCGAGCTGATCGTTCTGGGTCAGCTCCGCCCCGCGCCGATCCGGCAACAACCACGGACTCACCACCCACAGATACACCGTGCCCGCCGCAAACATCACCCCTCCCAGCGCGGCGAACTCGAACAGTTCGAATCCCCCCAGGCCCGCCTGCTGGGAAATGCCGTGCACCACAGGGTTCGTGGAGGTCCCGATCAAGGTGCAAACGCCACCGAATTGCGACGCATGGGACAGCGGAATCAAAAGCTTGGAAGCCGAGACCTTCCGGGCCGCTGCCGCACTCGGGACCATCGGCAGGAACACCGTCACGGTCGCCGTGTTGTTGATAAAAGCCGAGCTCACCCCCACCCCCGGCATCAAGCCCAGCAACAACAGCGTCCGGTTCCGACCCCGTCGCACCAGCCAACGGCCCAGCACCGCCACGGCGCCGGTCTTCTGCAGGCCCGCACTCAGAAACAACATCGCGCCCAGGGTCACGGTCGCCGGATGACTCAGCCCCGAAAGCGCCTCCGCCGGGACGGCCTTTGAAGCCATCGCCATCCGGGTTGAAACGGCGTTTACCTCTCCGACCGGGTCAAGGGTCGGGCCTTTGGGTGCCCGTGTAGCGAGGGCCCCGGCCGGCACCCGTTCGATGGGAAGTGGCGCCGCGGCAGGTTAGGGGCCCGATGCCGCATCGGTCTCCACATCCACGGGCCCGTACTCCGGCACGAGCCGGTAGAAACGCACCGGCACCTCGGACGCCTCGGGATCCAAGACAGGGAATGTCTCTTCGCCGTCGAGCGTGGCGCTGCCCATCCCTTCCCAATCCACCAGGTTGGTGGACCATTCGAGCCGCCACGGCACGCCGGGAATGTGCGGCAAAGGCAGGAGCACAGTGCCGTCGGCCAGCCGACTGTTGAGGGGCGGTTCAACCTGTGCATCCAGGATCACGGCAGCGGCCCGGGAGGGGCGACCCACCCGGTAGGTGGTCGGACCCACCGGCGGTTCGATCAACCGCACGACGACCGTCTCGATGCCCTCCGGGATGTTGTCTCCGGTCGCAACCACCTCCACCGGTACGGCCCTCTGGCCGGCGGGAATCTGCGCCTGCCCGGGCAATTCCCTGTAGTCTTCACCCGGAGTGGCGGTGCCACCCACCCGGTAAAAGACCGTCAGCGGAGCGTTGGCAGGGCGCGAGCGAATGATGTGGAATCGGGCGGTGTTCGTCGTGCCCTCGCGAGCGATGGGATCGGTGGCCAGGATCCGCACCACGGCGACGTCGGAAGCTTCCAGAACGCGGATGCGCACCGGCCGGCTTCGGGTTTGACCGCCCAGATTGTCGGTGGCCACGGCGTGGAGGACGTGTTCACCGGCCGGCGCGTTGGTCCAGATCCATACGAAGGGCAGGGCCGGGATGTGCGCCGGCACGACCGGGCCTGCCGGGGTCAGTTCGGTATCGGCCTCCGTCAGGACCGCCAGGCGGTTGGTCACCGTCCCCAGCCATTCGTCATCTGCATAGAAATCCACCGCAACCACCCAACCGTCCGGATCCCAGGCCAACGCCACCAACCGGACATCCACCGGTTCCTGGTACACGGCCCCCTGCGGCGGGCTGACCAATGCGATGTAGGGCAACCGATTCGTCCGCGTGGCGTCCCGAATCCAGGCAATGGCCCGGACCGGATGCGACACGACGTAGCAGCCCGGCGCCGGACCGGCCTCGGTCGCGCAGTCCGGCTGGACCAGCTGTACGATGACCGACTCGGTGTCCTCAGGAAGGTCATCTGCCAGCGGCTGGACGACCAGTTCCACCTCGCGTGCGCCGGGCGGGAAGGTGGCCGTACCCGGCAACTCCACGTAGTCCACGCCGTTGGAAGCCGTGCCGCCCACGCGGTACCGCACCGTCAGGGATTCTCCCAACTCGCCGCCTTCGCGCCGCAGGACGAATCGAGCCGGATCGAACCCCGGTGTGGTCGGCAGCGGTTCGGTGGCCCGCGGGTCGGGTGTTTCAATCCATACACGCGGAAGCGAAGGCACGGCACGCACGCGGATTTCCACCGGGGCGGACGTGCTCGTCAGCCCCGAATCGTCGGTCGCGATCGCGGTTAAGACGTGCGGCCCGACAGGCGCATTGGTCCAGACCCATTCGAACCGCTGGGACTGGCCGGGCGGAGGCGGGACAATGAAATACACCTCGCGCACGCCGATCCGCTCGCCATCGGCCAGGAACTCCACCCGCGGCACGTAGCCGTCGGCATCGCGGGTCACCACCAGGATCCGTACATCCGCCGGCGCACGATAGACCGTGCCGGGTTCCGGCTCCACAATCGCCACCTTGGGTGGAAGCTTCATGTCGGTGTCATAGATGCGAACCGCGGCTTCCGAAGGGCGGCCCACCGCATAACACGTCGGTGGAGGAGGCCAAATGGCGATGCAAGGGGGTTCCACCACCTGCAGCACCACCGTTTCGGTGCCTTCTTCCAAATCGTCGGGCAGGGCTTTCACCTCCAGGCGCACCTCTTCCACTCCGGCCGGAATCACCACCTCCAAAGGTAGTTCCGCGTAGTCCACCCCGTTGCTGGCGGTACCCCCGATGCGGAGGAACACCGGGACCGCCACATCCAGGTTCCCCCGGCGATGCAAAACGAACAGACCGGGGTTGTCCCGGCCTTCGACTGCTTCAGGATCCGGCGCGGTCACCGTCACCACCGTCCGCACCACGGCAGGATCCGTCTGTGCAGCGACCGTAAGGGCGAAGAAGACCAGCGGCAGCGCCGCCCGGCAAATGCAACGCATCGGTGAGATCATGGTTTTTGCCTCCCGTCCAGATGTCTCCGAGCAGACCGCTTCAGCGGGCCACCGTCTACCCATCGCACATCTCCGGAGGATCGCAAGCGCCCGTTTCGAGGCGTCCCACACTCCTGAGGCGGCCCGGTTCCCCGGGCCGGCGCACCGACGCGGATCTGAAAGGCTTGCTTCGCCTTCCGCAGCCCGTTACCTGAGCCGGGTCATGCGATCCAAAACACGGTCGGCCATCGAGGAACTGTTGGAGGTCATGGCCCGGTTGCGCGGCCCGGGGGGATGCCCCTGGGATCGCAAGCAAACGCACCGGACCCTCCGGATGTACGCCGTGGAGGAGGTTTACGAGCTGTTGGACGCCATCGAAGCCGGTAACGATGAGGCCCTGCTGGAAGAACTGGGCGACGTGCTGCTCCAGGTGGTGTTCCACGCCCAGTTGGCCCGGGAGCGCGGGGCGTTCGATTTCGACACTGTCGCGCGTCGCATCACCGAAAAACTCATTCATCGCCATCCCCACGTCTTCGGAGAAGCCGCGGTGAAGGATGCCGAAGAGGTCCTGGCCCGTTGGGACGAGCTGAAACGACAGGAGAAACAGCAGCGCGGTCGTCCGCAAGGCTCGGTCTTCGACGGGATACCCCGTCATTTACCCGCCCTCATGCGGGCCACCGAACTCATCAAGAAGGCGAAGAAGGCCGGGCTGGTTTCCGAAACGGCAACCGCCGGCGAGGCCGCACCCGGTCCCGGACGGCCTGCACGTTGGACACCCCGTCGCCTGGCCTCGCAACTATGGGCCCTGGTGGAACTGGCCCAGGCGCATGGTTGGTCCGCCGAGACCCTGCTCCGGGAAGAATCGCAGCGCCGCGAACGACAATGGCGCCGGTGGGAACGACGCCGGCTCCGCACGCAAACCACCCGCGCGAAAGCGCCGGAGCCGGCGGCGGCCAAAACCCGATCCCGGCGATCGCGTGCCGGCGCCGCCCGGCCCGGTGGCCGCGCGCCAGACGGTGGAGGGACGCCCGATTCGTGAAGAAAACCGGCCGCGGCGCCAGGTGCAGCGCCGGTCCCGGCCTTGACCGCCTCCATCCTGCGGGCCGCACGGCGGGGTATAGCGGGCGCGCTCCCGCGGACTCCACGGGCGTTGGATCCGCCCGGGCCGCCCCCACCTCACACCTGACTCGGCCTGTGAACCATTTACTCCCCACCGCAGCCCGCCAATGCGGCGTGGGTGGCGATCGTGGCCGGGTCCAGGGCCCTGCCGTAAACGGCCACCTCGTCCAGGTATCCGGCCAGCGAACGAACGTCCTCCGGCGGATTGGGGCGATGCCGTAACCAGCCCAGCAGGACGTGACAGGGAAAGCTTTGCTGAGGAGCATCCGCCGGGGCCGCAGCGGCCAGCACGCCGTCAATGTACATTTCCATCCGGCCGGCGCGGTACTGGGCCACGATGTGATGCCAGCGGTAGGGGAAGAAGACCCGGGTGGAAAACAGGTTCACCCCGCCGTACGTGGCCGGGGGTACGCGCTGCACGTATCGCAACGTGCCCGGCTTGTGGACGAGGTGTTCCGGATCACGCGCCGTCAGCTCGACCAGGGCCAGGTGATGGTCCTCCGGCGTGAGCAACCCCACCAGCGCACTGTTCTTGTACTGCTCGGAAGAAAAGAGAAACTCCAGGGCATACTCCCCGGTCGGGCCCGCCCACAACGTCTCGGTCTGCAGATAGGGCTCGTTCACCCGCGGATCGAGGAACGCCGCCCGGTTGCCCGGCCCCACTTCGCGAAATGCCACCGTTCCGAACACGCGCAGGGGAGGTCCGCCCTCCATCGCGTTGGCGACCCGACCGGCCGTGACCTGGTCGAACCGCCAGTAACTCCAGGGCGCGGCTTGTTGCACGGCCCGGGCGTAGTCGGCGCTCAGCCGGAGGGGCCGCGCTTCCACTCGCGGCGGTTGCACGAACCGCTCCGGCGGCAGGGCAGCCGGCTCGATCACACCCCGCCCGGGCACCACCCGCACCGGTGCACGTTCCTCCACCACCTCGCTCCGCAGCGTCGTCCCGTTGGGGGCCAGGACCGACGCCTCGGCCGCCCCTCGAAAGACCATCACCTCGGCCGAGCCGTCCGGGGAGACGTTGAAACCGAATTCGGTCCCCAAATCCCGGATGGCCGCCCCGGGCGAGGCAATCGTGAAATCGGTGATCTCCGACTGGGGCGGCACGTGCACCGCGAGCCGGCCCGATTCGCAGTACACGTGCGAAAGCGACCGGAGCTGGATCGCCGCCGGCCCCACCACATGAAGGCGGACTCCGTTGAACAAGGCCAGCGAGATGCGCCCCGACCGCAACCGCAACCAGCCCGGTTCCAACAGGTCATCCTGCCGGGGACGAAACTCGGTGGAAGGATCCCAAATCACCCGCTCCGTCTGAACCACCACGCCGAGCGTCTCCCGCAGGTGCAACGGCACCACGGCGGCAGAAGTCTGCCGCCAGATCATCCAGGCTCCCACCGCCGCCAGCACCACGCCAACGGCGGCCAGCGCCGCCATCCATTCAAGCCCCTTCCCGCGGCCGGGAGTCGCCGTCCGTTCCAGGGCTTCCATCACGCGCTGTTCCACCCCCGGGGCGGCGGATGCACAGGCCTCCTCCTGCAGGAGATCGGATCGGAGTTCCTCTTCCAACCGCAACCAGCGCGGCGAGGGGGCCTGGACCACCTTCAGCATCCCCAGCATGTGAATCTGGCGGGCGCATTCGCGGCGAAAAGCCGCGTCGCTGCGCAACCGGGCCAGGAGCGCCTCGTACCGTGCGTCCTCCAACGGACCGCCTCCCCAGGCCATCAAAAGGTCCCGCAAATCAGCGTCCATCGGCCAGTTCCCTCTTCACACAGTCTCTCAACAACTGATTGGCCCGATAGTGAAGATTGTAAACCGCACCCACCGTGGTCGAAAGGGCCTGCGCCAAGAGGGCCGGTTTGGTGCCGTCCAACCCCGCACGCACCACCCGGCGCAGTCGGTCCGGCAACCGGTTGATGCAGCGCAGCAAGGCCTCGATGGCCGCCGCCTGATGATTCGCAGACTCCTGGTCCAATTCCTCCTCCAGCAAGCGACTGACCTCTTCTCGAAAACGTTCCATCGCGTTCTGTCGCCGCACCGTGGCCCGGAAATACATGTGCAGTTTCAGCCGCGCGATCCCGCGCAACCAGCGGCCGAAGTCCTCCCCGCGCCGAAAACTCGACAGACTGCGAAAGGCCGCAATGAAGACCTCCTGCGCCAGATCATCCACCACGTCCAGGTCGTACACCTGACTGCAAAGGTAACTCCGCAGGGGCAGTTCGTACCGGCGCACAATCCACCGAAAAGCATCCACGTTGCCGCGTGCCACCTCGTCCAGGATCTCGTCCAGGTCCGGCTGCCGGTCCATAGGCATTTCCCATCCCACCTGATTTGCCGGCCGTGGCCGGAATCTCACCGCAACACCGGCCGGCGTCGGTCCGGTTTCGGCGTTGGCGACCGGCTCGAACCGCCGCGGAAGCCTGGGTCCGGTGTGAGATCCGGTCAAGACCGGCAAATTCCCAGATGCAGAAAGCCAAATGGACCCGCTACCGATGCCCGGGCCGGCTGTTCCCCTCCGGGTGGAGTGTGAATCTGCCGGCCCGGGATCCGGCCCACGGCCGCGGGTCTGCGGCAACCAAACCCTGCTGACTCCGCGTCTGTATGATGCGCGACCGCGGCGGCACAAGAGCGGGTGTGCACACCGTCCCGCGGGCTGCGCCGCTGCCCGGCTTCTGCGCGGCGGTTGATCAAGGTGCCGTCAGCACCCGTTGTCGCCCCGCCGGGACCCGGCCTGACCGGTCTGTCCGGTCCGGTCGCGGGTCACGCTTGGCGTGCACAATGTTCCCCGGCCGACACACAACCTCGCCAAGTATCGAACCCCAAACCTCCCGAGCAGACATGAAACCAACCATGACCTGGATCCGATACCCCCTCCTTCTGGCCCTCACGTTCATGTGTGTGGCACCCGCCGCCCATGGCCAAACCACACTCTACTGGACCGGCAACGGCGACGGCGTGCGACTCGACCTGGAAAACAACTGGGATCCACCCGGCCTGCCGCAGCCCAACGACATCATGGTCTGGGACGGCCGCACCAGCAGCAACCTGTTTCTCACCTTTGTCACCGGCAACATCCAGGGCGCCTTCGCGCAGCTCGGCCGGGACATCTATCTGACCTCCAATCAGGTCAACGCCGTCACGTTTTACGGAGCGGTGGGCACGCAGTTCGCCATTCGGATGAACAACATCACCATCGATGCCGGGGCCGGCCCTTTCACCTTCGGCCTGCCGGGCACGAACCTGATTGATGTGATCTGGGGCGGGCAGAGCGGCCAAACCCACACCCTGATCAACAACTCTGCCCACCCGGCCACCATCAACGCCGAGGTCCGCATCCGCTACGGTGGCGGCGGCGCACACACGCTGCTGTTCGGTGGCAGTGGCGACTGGGTGGTCAACCATCACCTCCGCGCCGACAACAACTCCCCGACCATCATCACCAAACAGGGCAGCGGCCGGCTGATCTGGACGCGCGTGAACGTGGCCAGGTTCGACAGCCCCATCCAGGGTCCGCTGACCATTGACGAGGGAACCGTCGTCCTGAAAAGCGCAAATCTTCTGGACGGACTCACCGGCACGCCCACCCTGGCCATCAACGCCGGCACGCTCGATTACGATGCCCCCGAAGGTGTGGCCAGTTTTCCTTACGCGATCAACGGCGCGGGCACGTTGCAGGTCAGCAGTGGCACCCTCATGCTCTCCGGTGCCGGGACGTTCAGCGGGACCGTCCGGCTGGTCGGCGGCACGCTGGTGGTCAACGGGCCGGAGAACCCCGGGGTTTCGGGTCCGCTCGGCCAGGGCAGCACCCTCTCGTTCGAAGGCGGCACCTTGCGGTGGAGCGCCGCCAACACCTTCGATTACTCCCCCCGGTTCAGCACCGCAGCCGGTCAGCTTTACAAATTCGACAGCGGCGGTCAGGAGGTCGTTTTGAAGACGCCGCTGACCAGCAGCGGCGGTTCGCTGGAAAAATTCGGCGCCGGCACGGTGACCCTCGGCGGCACGGCCTCGTACAGCGGGCCCACCGTGGTCCATGGGGGACGTCTGGTCTTCCAGGGCGGCAAAAGCGGCTCGGGCGACATCACCGTGGCGGACGGCGCCGCGCTGGTCATCCGTGCAGGAACCGCACCGGTGTCGCCGGCCAACCTCGTACTCGGGTCCCAGAGCGGTTGCACACTGGCCTTCGACAACGTGACCAGCACCACCACGGCACCGCTGGCGGCTGGCAATCTCGGCTCAGCCGGCACCGTGGTCATCGAAGTGATCGGCGGCTCGTTCAACGTCAACCAAAGCTATCCCCTCCTCACTTGGACCTCGGGTTCCGCCCCCAACGTCGCTCTCGGACTCGTCCAGGGAGCCGTGGGCAACCTGAGCATCCAGGGCAACACACTGTACCTCCATGTCACGGACCTGGCCTATGTCTGGACCGGCGGGAACAACGGGTCCTGGGATCTTGTGACTCCGAACAACTGGACCTACGGCGGCACCCCCACCCTCTTCGCCAACGGCGGCTGGGTGTTGTTCAGTGATGCCGCCACCGGCACGACCGACATCACGGTCAATGCCCCGGTCGAGCCCTTCCAGGTCCTGGTCAACAACGCCGCCAAGCCCTACACCATCACCTCCGGCGGCGCCAACAACATCGGCGGCGCGGGCGGCCTGACCAAGAGCGGTTCGGGCACGCTGACGCTGGCCGGCGGCGCCAACACCTACACCGGCCCCACCCTCATCGCCGGCGGCGTGCTGCAGGTGGGTGCCCTCGCCAACGGGGGCGCGCCCAGCGACATCGGCGCCTCGCCGGCCGACGCTGCCAACCTCGTCCTGAACGGCGGGACGTTGCTCTACACCGGACCCGGTGCCACGGTGGACCGCTTGTTCACCCTGGGCACCGGCGGCGGCTCGCTGGACGCCTCCGGCACCGGCGCCCTGCGCCTGATCAACTCCGGTGCCGTCGCCCTCAGCGGCTCGGGCCAGCGTGTGCTGACCCTCGGCGGGACCAACGAGGCCGACAATCTCCTGGCCGCCCCACTGGGCGACAGTGGTGGGCCGACGGCCCTCGCCAAGATCGGCCCGGGCAAATGGGTGTTGACGGGCGACAACACCTACACCGGCGGCACCTCTCTCCAAGGTACATTGCAAGTCGGCGACGGCGGCACCACCGGCAGCCTGGGCACCGGCCCGGTGCAAAACAACGGCAGCCTCGTCGTCCGACGCGACGGCACGCTGGTGATCCCCGGCGTGATCAGCGGCACCGGTTCGCTCGTGCACGAGGGGCCGGGCACGCTGATCCTGGAGGCGGACAACACGTACACCGGCGGCACGACCAACCGGGCCACCTTGCAGGTGGGCAACGGCGGTCCCACCGGCAAACTGGCCTCCACGGCGCCGGTGGAAAACAATGGCACGCTCATCTTCGACAGTACGGGCCAGTGGTCACTCTCGGGCAACGGGATCCTGACCGGCTCCGGCAACCTGATCGTGCGGCGCGGCTGGTTGATGGCCATCGGGGCCAACACCTACACCGGCTGGACCCTCATCGAACCCGGCGCCATCTTCCAGCCCAGTCGCGGCAATGCCGGCCAGTTGCTCAGCTCGGCCGTCACCAACCACGGCATGTTGCGGCTGGTGCGGCAGGACGGCATCTGGCCCGAGGTCCCCGTCTTCGTTTACACCAACAACATCACCGGCAGCGGCGTGGTGTTCAAAGACGTCAACAACTTCAACGACGGCGGGGTCATGTTCCTCGGCAACAACACGTACACCGGCGGGACGTGGATCGGCGGGGGCGCCATCGTGCTGGGCGACGGATTCACCGAGGGCGCCGGTTCCATCGTCGGGGACGTGATCTTCACCAACAGTTGGGAGTACAACGACACGCGGCGTCTGCTCGTGTTCAACCGTCCCGACGACGTGACCTTCCCGGGCAACATTCGCAGCGTGGTTTCCCCCGACGTGGCCGCGGCCAATCGCGGGGCCGTCTGGCACGCCGGCCCGGGCCGGTTGATCCTCACCGGGGAGAACGATTACCCGGGTGGCACCACCATTGACTTCGGCACGTTGCAGGTGGGCGCTGGTGGCACCAGCGGCTCCATCGGCACCGGCAACGTCGTCAACAACGGCATGCTGGTCTTCAACCGGCAGGGCGAGCTGGTCGTGCCCGGTGTGATCTCGGGTTCCGGCTCGCTCCTGCAACTCGGCCCGGGCGTGGTGACCCTCACGGCCAGCAACAGTTACTATGGCACCACCACGGTCAGCAACGGCACCCTCGTGGTGAACGGCGAGAACTGGGGTGCCGCCACCTACGTGTACGGCGGCGCGCTGGGTGGCACGGGCCCCATCCTCGGTTTCGTCCAGGCCGAGGCGGGCACGCAACTGTTGCCCGGCCCGGCCCCGGGCGCCATCGGCACGCTGGTGATCGGTCAGGACCTGTTGATCAGCGGCGACATCGTCATCGAGATCAACAAGGCGGCCGCCGGTCCGCTGCCGCCGCACGACATCATCGAGGTCGCAGGCACGCCTCAAAACCTCGGGCAGGGAACCATCCACGTGGTGAACCTCGGCCCCACCCTGGCCGTGGGTGACCGCTTCCCGATCTTCAACAAGGCGGTGGTCAACGGCCAGAACTTCACCATCACCGGTGGCGGAGCGACCTGGATCAACCGGCTGGCCGAAGACGGAAGCATCGAAGTCCAGGCCGTCACCGCGCCGCCCACGCTCCAATTCACGCGCACGGCCGGGGGCATCCAGTTCAGCTGGAGCGGCAACTTCAGGCTCCAGTACCAGACCAACAGCCTCTCGGTCGGCCTGAGCACCAACTGGATGGATTACCCGGGAGGAACCACCAGCCCGGTGACGGTCCCGGTCGGCACGGAGCCGGGCAGTGTCTTCTTCCGGCTGTTGGGCAATCCGTGACGATCGGGCTGCTCTTTCGCCAGAACGAGGAACGGGAGATCGAGCGCGGTACGACCACCCGTGGGCGGTGCCGGTCGGGTTTGCGGACCGCCCGCGGGTGTGTCGTTTGACCCATCCGTCACCCGGGCCGGCCGCGCACGCGTCCTTCCCGTGCGGGTCAGTTTTGTGCCCGTCGGGTGGTAAGCGAGCGGATCCACAACTCCGCCTCCGGCAGTCCCTCCGCCCGGGCGGTCAATCGGATCCGGCCCGGCTCGCCGGCCCGCCCGCGGATCACCACCAGGCACAGCCCGTTGAACACACGCCGGCTGGGCGAGGGAAACGGCTCGAAATCGGTCGGGTCCCCGTTGTCGGTCGCGACAATCTCCGCCGGCCCCGCCATTTCGAAATGGACGCGCAGCGGCGTGCGCGGCACACAGGTCCCACGCGCATCGGTCAACCGTACCGTCACAAAGCACAGGTCCTGCCCGTCCGCATGAATCCTTGTGCGGTCGGGCCGCAGCTCCAGTCGCGCGGTGCACCCGCGGTGCGGACCTCGGCGGTGGCCCAAACCCGGCCGTCGCGGCAAGTCACCGACCGCAACGTGCCGGGCTCATACACCACATCGTCCCAGCGGAGTTGCACCTCGCCCGGTCCTTTGCGTAGGCAGCCCGGGGAACGCCCGTTCAGGAACAACTCCACCTCATCGCCGGTGGTGAACACGTGCACCGGGGTCACCTCGCCCACCCGCCCCGGCCAGGTCCAGTGCGGCAGCAGATGCACCATCGGCAAACCGGGCCGCCATGGCGATTGGTAGAGGTAATAGCGATCCTTCGGAAACCCCGCCAGATCCACGATCCCGAAGTAGGAACTGCGCGACGCATCGCAGGGCGTGGGTTCGTCAAGATAGTCGAACCCGCTCCAGACGAATTGTCCGGCCACAAACGGATGCCGCGCCAGCGTGGCAAACACCTTGTCCGACGAGGCGCCAAAATCGGCGGTGTACAGCTCATGGGCACTCACGTAACCGCGCGCACGGTCGCCCCCGCTCCCTCCCGCACCGGCGCACTGGCATGCGGCGTGACCGGCAAGAGATAGGTCCCACGGGTGCTTACCGTCGCCGCCGTTTCGGTGCTGAGAACAAGCCTGTCCGGGAACGTGCGATGGAACGCGCCATAGAGCGGTGGAGTGCGGATCCCTCTCGAGTCCGCGTACGGTTCGGTGTCCCGAATGCCCTCGCCCTGGTAATTGAGGCCGATGACGTTCAACACGGCAGGCAGGGGCATGTCGGGTTTGGCCCGGTTCATGGCGCAGGTCACCAGACGGGTCGGCTCCTCCTCCTTCACGATCCGGTACAGCCGCCGCGCCATCGCCGCGCCGGCTCGCCCGTGTATGGTTCCCCCACCTCGTTGCCGATGCTCCAGAGGATCACCGAGGGATGGTTCCGATCCCGCCGCACAAACGCGCGCAAGTCCGCCTCGTGCCACTCGGGGAAGATCCGGTAGAGATCGTTCGGAGTTTTGCGCCGCTCCCAGCAGTCGAAAATCTCGTCCAATACGAGAAACCCCATCCGGTCGGTCAGCTCCAGCAGACCCGGAGTGGGCGGTTCGTGGGCTGTGCGGATGGCGTTGCAACCCATCTGCCGCAGGATCTCCAGCTGGCGCCCGGCCGCGCGCGGGTAAAAGGCCGCCCCCAGCGGACCCCCGGGCGTGAGCTCCACACGCCAGGAGGCGTAGCCATACGGCCAGCCGCCCACCAGATGACCGTTCAACCAGACCGCTGCACAGGCCATGGCGCCTTCCACTTCCGGGGACACGCGGTGACCTGCCTCGGCCGCCGGAAGTTCGAACCGCCTCCGGTACCATCCCACGCCGGGACTCGGCAGGCGCCCCATCTCGCGGCCCACTCGCCGACCTGAAGCATCGAACGGACCTGCAACGGCCCAGTCGTGCGGGAGTCGCACCACCTGCCAGGTCGAGTCGTCGTAGCCCCGCAATGTGCAGGGGGATCTCGCAGTCGAGCCCGCGCTCCGGCGTCCGATGGGGAGGGGTACGATCTCCGAGAAACCGGCTGGCCGTGGGCAGGATCCCCGGTTTCAAACGCACCACGCGCCGGTCCGCCTTGCCTTCCCGGCCCGAGGCCGGTCCGAGCACCGGTTCATCATACGCCAGCACACAGGGCAGCTCGGGCGGGTCCCCGAGCCGGACGCGCCATTCGGTCTGGAGTGGGAGGGTGCACGACGGTCCCAGGGCCCACGCAGGATGGACGCCGGCCAGCCGGAGGCACGCGGCCAGCAGACTCGGGCACATGCACCCGGACAACCCGGACGGGAAAACTCACCTGCTTGTTCATGGCGGAACGGTGTGAACCTTCGCTCGCTGATACGCCCGAGCCGGATGGATCGCCAGCCAAAAAGGCCCCGGAAGCTGCCGGTCTCCGGCCCCCGAACGGCAGGGGCGGGCCCCGAAGCGCCAGCACAACCGGCCACCGGCTGGACGATCGGGTTTGGCGGGTCCGCCCTCTTGAACTACTCTGGGGCCGCGCATTTGCGACCTGATGAGTACGGCACAGTCAGAAACCCGAATGCATCCGGCGGTGGCGGTGGTCGGCGGTGGGATCACCGGTTTGACCGCTGCGTTTGCCCTGCACCGCTGCGGCGTGCCGGTCGTGGTCTATGAGGCCACCGACCGTGTCGGCGGGGCCATCCGCTCCGTGCGCGTCAATGGTTTTCTGGCCGAGTTCGGCCCCAACACGATCCTCGAGACCTCACCGCGCATCACCCAGCTGGTGCGCGATGCGGGCTTGAGTTCGCGCCGGTTGGATCCGGATCCCCGCGCGCAGGCCCGTTACCTGGTGCGGGACGGGCGGCCGGTGCCCATGCCCGCTTCGCCACTGGGGTTCTTCACCACGTCCTTGTTCAGCTGGCGGGCCAAGTGGGCCGTGTTGCGCGAGCCCTTCGTCCCCGCCAAACGGGATGATCAGGAGGAAAGCATCGCCGATTTCGTCCGGCGGCGGCTGAACCAGGAATTTTTGGAGCGCGCCATTGACGCGTTGGTGGCCGGCATCTACGCGGGTGATCCGGAACGACTGTCCGTGCAGCAGGCCTTTCCCAAACTGGCCGCCCTGGAGCGCGAATACGGCTCGCTCATCCGCGGCCAGATCTTCGGCGCCCGGGCCCGCAAACGGCGCGGTGAAGTGGCCAAGGATCGTGCGCCCAAGTTCTCCTTCGACGAGGGGCTCCAGGTCCTCCCGGACACGCTTCGAGACCGGCTGGGCACGGCCGTGCAATTGCGCGCCGCGGTCACCCGCATCCGCCGGTCCGGTTCCGGATGGCAGCTGACCGTGCGCACGCCCCACGGCGAACAGATTCGGGAACATTCGGCCGTCCTGCTGGCCGCCCCGGCGTTCAAACTGGCGGAGATCAGCCTGGAGACCGACGGAGGGCACTCCCTGCGGTTTCTGGGGGAGATCCGTTATCCGCCGGTGGCCAGCGTCGTGCTGGGTTTCCGCCGCCAGGACGTCGCCCATCCGTGCGAGGGGTTCGGCATGCTCATCCCGCGGATCGAGGGGTTCCGCATCCTGGGCACCATCTTCTCATCGTCGCTCTTTCCCAACCGGGCGCCGGCCGGGCACGTCACCCTGACCAGTTACATCGGCGGGGAGCGCCAGCCGGAGCTGGCCGGTCTGCCGGCCGACGAACTCTACCGCATCACATGCGAGGACCTCCGCGTGCTGCTGGGCGTGCGCGGCGAGCCGGTGTTCCGCCACCATTACCACTGGCCGCGCGCCATCCCGCAGTACAACCTCGGCTACGGCAATCATCGCCGGCGGATGGACGAACTGGAACAGGCCTGCCCGGGACTCTTCTTCGGCGGCCATTACCGCGACGGCATCTCCCTCGGCGACTCGATCCTCTCGGGACTCCGCGCAGCCGAACGCATCGCCAGTTTCCATCAGGCATCTTTGCGCGCATGAAACCGGCCGTTTTACTCGTCAACCTCGGCTCGCCCGACTCGCCCTCGGTGCGCGACGTGCGTCGTTACCTGGATGAATTCCTCATGGACCCGCGCGTCATGGACGTACCGTGGCTGTTGCGGCGCTGGATCGTGGGCATGATCCTGATCAACCGGCCCAAACAGTCCGCGCACGCCTACCGGTCCATCTGGACCCCGGAAGGGTCGCCGCTCATCGTCATCAGCCGGAACGTTCAACGGAAACTGCAGGAACGACTCGGCCTGCCGGTGGAACTGGCCATGCGGTATCAAAACCCGTCCATCCCGGACACTGTCCGGCGGCTGGCACGTGAGGGCGTGGACCGCCTTCACCTGATCCCGCTGTTCCCGCACTACGCCATGTCCAGCTACGAAACCGCGGTGGAGCGGGTGAAAGAGGTCGTTGCCCGGCAGGCGCCCCGGATCCGCCTGACCGTCGAACCGCCGTATTACCAGGACCCCGATTACATCCGCGCACTCGTCGAGAGCGCGCGGCCCTGGCTGGAAAAGGGTTACGACCACCTGCTGTTCAGTTTCCACGGTGTGCCCGAGCGCCAGATCCGCAAGAGCGATCCCACCGGCCGGCATTGCCTCTCCGTACCGGATTGTTGCCGGATCCCCAGCCCCGCCCACGCCACCTGTTACCGCCACCAGTGCTTCCGCACCGCCGAAGCCTTCGCCCGGGAGGCCGGCATCCCGCCTCAGCGTTGGTCGGTGGCCTTTCAATCCCGCCTGGGCCGTGACCCGTGGCTGCGGCCCTACACGGACGAGGAGATTGCCCGCCTGGCGCGGTCCGGAATCCAACGACTGCTGGTCATCTGTCCCGCGTTCGTCTCGGATTGCTTGGAGACACTCGAGGAGATCGGGATGCGCGGGCGCGAAACCTTTCTGGAGGCCGGCGGACGCGAATACGCGCAGATCCCCTGTCTCAACGAACACCCGCTCTGGATCGAGACCCTCGAACGGATGGCCCGCCGCGGGCTGGCCGACGTGCTGCCTGTGCCGGCGTCCGACCAGGCCGTCCCGCCCCGGAGCTGATCAACGCCGTTTGATGCCCCGGTGCAGGCTCATCGCCCCGCCCAGCAGGTTGATCACCTCGACCGGCTCGCACCCCAGCTCGTGCAACGCCCGAGCCACGCCAGGCTGGGCGGGATAAGCCTCCAACGACTCCAGAATGTAGGCATAGGCGGAGCGGTCGCCCGCCACCCAGCTCCCCCACAACGGGACGATCCATCGCAGGTAACCAAAGTACAGACGACGCCACCATCCGCACCCCGGTTTCCCGAAATCCAGGATCACGACCCGCCCGCCCGGACGCGTCACGCGGATCAACTCCCGCAGTCCGGCGCGCCAGTCGGCCAGGTTCCGCAGTCCGTAAGCAATGGTCACCGCGTCGAATGCATCGTCGGCAAACGGCAATCGCATCGCATCGGCCTGCAGGAACCGCACCCGACCGGCCACACCCCGCCAACGGCGCGCCCGTTGCCGGGCCACCGCCAGCATGGCCTCGCTGAAATCCACCGCCGTCACCTCCGCCCCGGCCCGTGCCAGTCGCATCGCCACGTCGCCGGTCCCGCAACAAACATCCAGCACACGGTCACCCGGACCCACCCCGGCCAACTTCACCACCCGCCGTTTCCACAACCGGTGCAGGCCCGCCGACTGCAGGTCGTTGATCCGGTCATAACGCCTCGCAATGGCGTCGAACAACCGACGCACACGGGTGGCCCGGTCCGGTTCCGGTCCCGCTTCTACCGCTGCCATGCGCTCCCCCTTCCCACAGGCCCCGCCGCACTGCACCCCGCCGGATCCCCCGGCCCGCCGGGAATTGCCCGTTGCAGACCCCTCCGGCTTGGTTTATAGGACGGGTGGGCGGACGGCGTACTGAGGTTCACAGCATGAACAGGAAAAAAATCCTCATCCTGGACGACGACCCGGTCGTGGTAAAGGCCCTGGGCATCAAACTCGAGGCGGGCGGATTCGAACCGCTCAGCGCCACCGATGCCGAAACCGCGCTGCGGCTCGTCCGCACGCAGAATCCCGACCTGCTCATCGTGGACATCCACCTCCCCAGCTCCCCGGTCGAGGGACCGGAATGGAGCGGGTTCACCCTGGTCCAGTGGTTGGAGCGGCTTTATCAGGACTGGCACAAGCCGGTGATCATCATTTCCGCCGACGATCCCGCCAAACATCAGGACAAGGCCAGGCAGATCGGTGCCGTGGCCTTCTTCCAAAAACCCATTGACCACGACAAGCTGCTCGGCACCATCGCATCGGCCTTGAACACCGGCGGCGCCCCGGCAGGCGCATCCGCCTGATCCGCTCTTACGCTTCACCCTTTCCATGGCCACTCGGTCGCGGGCGCGCTGACCTCGGGCAGGGACACCCGGCTCTTTTGCCGCCGGTCAAACCGCACCCACTCCCGGTAACCCGCCGCCCGCGCCCAGCGGATCGCCTCGTCCCAGCCCGCCCCCACTTCCTCGGGCGCATGGGCGTCCGATCCGAACGTCAGTTCCACGCCCGTTTCGCAAGCCAACCGGAGCAGGTTCGGCGCGGGGTAAATCTCAGCGCACGGTTTGCGCAGACCCGCCGTGTTGATTTCGATGGCGCAGCCCGCGCATCGCGCCGCCTCGAAGACCTCCCGCCACGCCGGCACCAGATCCGGCGGCGGACGGTGCCCGAATTTCTTCGGCAGATCCACGTGCCCGAGCACGTCGAACAGCCCGCTGGCCGCCGCGGCGCGCAACCGTTCCAAGTAGGCCCGCCAGACCGCGCCCGGCTCACTCCGATCCCAGCGCGAGACCTGCTGGGGATGATCAATCGCCCAATCCTCGCCCACATAATGCACCGAGCCGATGAGATAATCCCATGCATGCCGCGCCGCGAGGTCCCGGATCCAGGGCTCCAGGCCCGGCAGGTAATCCACCTCCAGTCCGAGCCGGATCTTCACCTCCGGCACGGCGCGCCGCGCCGTTTCCACCCGGGCAACGTACCCGTCCAACTCGGAGGCGTGCATCCGCCAGTCGTCGAAATCGTCGCGCGGCATCGGGGCATGGTCGGTGAATCCGATCTCGCGCAGGCCCAGCTCCCGGGCCCGCAGGGCATACTCCACCGGTTCCCCCCGAGCATGCCGGCACAACGGCGTGTGCATGTGGTAGTCCGCAGGCCACTCCATGGGCACGAAGTCTCCCCCGCCGTCTTCGCCGGTGCAAGCTCCAGGGGTCATCCCCGGGCCGGGCGCCCGCGCCCCCGGCAGGGGCGGGGATCGGGCCATCCCGTCCGGCGGGGCGGTTGCCGGTCAGCCGCCCGTGGCCGATCGAAACTTCAAAGCCGCCTCCATCCGCGAACGCACGTGCAGCTTGTGATACACGTGCCGCAGGTGCCACCGCACCGTCCCGTCGGTCAGCCCCAGGCGCGCCGCGATTTCCTTGTTCGGATGGCCGGCCGCAACCAGTTCGAGAATCTCCCGCTCCCGCGGCGACAATTCCGCCACCTGCGCCGCCGCCGTCACCGGCTCCTGAAAGGACGCGATCACCTTGCGCGCGATCTCGCGCGACATGGGGGCGCCGCCCTGGCAAACCTCCCGGATCGCCGCCCGCAGTTCCTCCGGCGTGCACCGTTTCAACAAATACCCGCACGCACCCGCCCGCAGCGCCTTGAAAATCCGGTCGGTGTCCTCGTACACGGTCACCATGATGATCTGCACCTCCGGCAGCAGTTGCTTGAGCCGGGCCGTGCACTCGATGCCCGACTGCTGGGGCAGTTGAATGTCCATCAGCACGATGTCCGGCCCGTGCCGCGGAAGCAACCGCAGGGCCTCCTCCGCGGTGGCGCAGGTACAGACCACCCGGAACTCGGGATCCGCTTCCACGAACTCCGCCAGGCTTTCCCGGATCACCCGGTTGTCCTCCACGATCGCTACCTTGGTCATGACCGCTGGCCCAGTGGCAGACAGAACCGCAAGGTGGTGCCTTCCCCGGCCGCACTTTCCACCTCCAACCGGCCGCCCAACTTTTCGCAACGCGCGCGCAGATTGACCAGCCCATCCCTTCCCGGTGCCGTCCGATCCGCCGGCAACCCGCGCCCGTTGTCGCGAACCGTCAGAATGAGCCGGTCCCCCTCCACGTCGAGCCGAAAGCGTACCTCGGTCGCCCCCGCATGTCGCACCACGTTGGTGAGCGCCTCCTTGAAAGCCAGAAAAAGATGATGCCGCCGCGGCGAGTCCACCGGCAGATCCGCCGGGGCCTGCCCCTCTTCCAACCGCCAGGCAATCCCCGCCAAGCCCAGGAACCGGTCCGCATGCACACACAGGTAACTGATCAGCGACCCCAGGGAGTCGTGTCGCGGGTTCATCGCCCAGACGATCTCGTCCAGCGCCGTGACCATCTGCCGCGCCTTCTGCGCCGCCTGGGTCAGATACTCCCTGGCACGCTCCGGTGTCGCCTGCGGCGACTGCGCCCGTGCCAGCAACATCGAGATCTCCGTCAGGTCCGAGCCCAACTCGTCGTGCAGATCACGCGCCACCCGGGCCCGCTCCTGTTCCAATGCCTGCTGCTGCTCCAGTCGTTGGCGCGCACGGATCTCGCGTTCCAGCGCCGCACCGCGGCGCTCCACCTGGCGATGCAGTTGCGTGATCCACAGCGTGGCCAGCAGCAACACTCCGGCGAGAACCCCCACCGCCACCAGCAACCGTTCCAGCGTCCAAAAAGGCGGGCGCGCCAGTAAGAGCCATCCGTCGGCCGCTCCCATCCGAAGTTCGAACCCTCCCGGCCGGCCCCAACCCGGAACCCCGGCCGGTGTCACCGCCAACACACCCGTCACCGCCACGCGACTCCCCGGTGCCACTTCCGGTGGTGCATCCTCCCGAACCCACCGCACCGGCAGTGTGCGCCATCCCCGCTGCAACACCAGCAGCCAGCCGCGTTCCAACCGGCGGCTCTCCACCCAGACACCCTCCAGTCGAACCCGCCGCGCATCCCAAACCGCCGGTTCCCACTCGCCTTCCGGCAGGCTCTCCGGTTCGGGCAACGTGCCCCGCCCCAACACACGCACCGATGCATGCCGCAACACCGGCGCTCCGGGACCTGCCACATCCGGGAAGCCCGACAACTCCACCTCCAGACCCGGGGCCAAAGGACCCGGGTCTTCCCTCAGCCACGCACGCACACCGGATCCCCCGTCGCTCAGGAACAGCTCGCGCCCGTCCTGCAGGCTCAGTCGCCCGCGCACCCGCACCCTCTGGAACAGGCCCGCACCCGGATCGAACAACCGCAGGGCCGCGACACCCTTCAGCGGCACATCGAACGGATCCCGCGGCGGCGGTTGTTCCACCCACACCTCCGCGGCGTACAACCGGACCGTGCCCGCCCGCACCTGGTGGGTCTGATAATCCCAGGAGGCAAACAAACATCCCCGCATCCGCACCAGCGCGTCTTCCCACGCCACCGGGGGCGGGACCACGCCGTTCCGCAGCCGCAACTCCACCTCCAGCAGCCCTTCCCGCATCAGCAGGGAGACACCATTGCTCCGCACCGCGGTCACCCATCCCCGCAACTCCACCCATTGCGCATCCAGGCTGCCGCTGGCCAACGGTTCCCAATCCGCCGCCACCGGCTCCGGCCACGGACCCGTCCCGCGCACTTCCACCCGATCCGCATACACCATCGGCGCAAACAAACCCGGATCGGTCCTGCCCTCCACCTCCACCCAGTCGCCCAGCCGCGGCAGCCCTTCCCCCCGCCCGGAGCGGTCCACCACGTACAACCCGCGCGTCGGATCCTGAATGACCACCGCCTGGTGCTCGGGCAACACACAGGTCACCGTGCCTCTCAACCGCACGCGATGTCCCCGGGCCGCCTCTTCCCGCCTCAGCCCGTGCACCTCGGCCGCAGTCTCCAACACCAACGGCTGCCCCGCTTCCGCTTGAACCCCGGCCTCTTCCCGCACCTCACACGACGCAGCGTCCCCGACCAGCAGCCGACCCGCCACCGGCGGTCCCTCCGCACCCCGGACCGGCAGACACACCCCGGTCACCTGCATCCATCGCCCCTTCCAAGCCTCCGGTTCCTCAGCACCCTCCGACGCCACCTCCACCCGGATCCGGCCCGAACCCGCCTCCAGCTCCATCACTTGGACACCATCGGACCGCGCCGCCCATCGCACCCGACCTTCCACCACCGCCCAAAACGGTTGCGCACCGGCCTCCAGTGGTTCGCCCGGCCAGACCCGCCGCGGCGTCGGCAACAAACCCTGCCCCACCACCTCCCACTCCAACGCCCGTTCGCCCACCCGCAGCCGGCTCCCGTCGTCGGAGAGCAGCCGAAACTCCCACACGCCCGCCGCCGGCACCTCCAGGAATCCCTCGAACACCACCGCCACCTGCTCCCGGTGGGGCAACATCTCGAGCGTAACCCCCGCGCAGACCCCGGTGGCCAACAGGGTCGCGTTGCCCGAAAACATCGGAAGGCGTTCCCCCGCCGCGGCAAACACCGCGTATCGCAGACCCGGACGCCACGAGCCCGAGACACCCGCAGCTCGATGCCAGAAGCGATCCGCAGGGATCGCCCCGGACCGGCCCCCGGGACCTTGCCATTCCAGCTCCAACTCCAGGGCATCCGCCGCGTTGAACCATTCCAATCGGAACGGATGCCGGCCCGCCGGCAGAAACACACGGCCGGATTTCACCGTCGCCGCATGTACACCGTCATTGTCCACCACCCAGTCCAAGGGCCCCACACGCGTCCAGTCGCCCCGCCCCTCCACCAGTGCCACCCCTCGACCTCGAACGCCTGTCCCCGGTTTCCATCTTGCTCCGCCCCAGTCGGTCTCCCAAAGCCGCACCCGCCCTCCGTCCCACACAATGAGCCGATGAGCCCCCGCATCCGCCCACAAGACCGTCCCGCCGATCTCCACAACTTCCACGCCCCCGGGAGGTCCGAACACAGAGGAGCCACTCGGCCCGGGATCATCCGCCGCCGGGGCTGGCGGAAAAGCCGCGGCCAGCGCCAACAACCTGAGCGTCGTGAACCCCACGCCCCTCGTTGCACCCGGAACGCGCCGACCCGGAAAGAGCACGCTGCCCAAGCTCGACTCCTGCCGCCGGGGCGGCTCGTGACGAAGTCGCCGCACCGCGCCGAATGTCCGGCCCGCGTGGTTCAACCCGAGCACACGCCAATCATGGAAAACCCCCCGGGGCGCCGCCAAGTGAAGTCCGCCAGAGCACCACCCCGCACACGTCCGGCACCGGCGAGGCCGACTGCCCGACACCCCTCAGAACGCCAGGGCCCGTGCCGCATGTTCCGCCCAGGTCAGCACCCGCCCGGGGAACAATCCCAGGTAAAGCATGCCCACCAGACACAGCGCCGCCGAGAACCGCAGCGGTTGGGGCAGGACCACCGGCTGGGCCGTCTCCGGCGCGGCCTCCCAATAGATCGTTCGCACCACGCGGAAATAGTAGTAAATCGAAATCACCACGCCCACCAGCGCCACCCCCGCCAGCACACCGTAACCAGGGTGCAACGCCGTCTGTTCGAGCACCGAGCGGATCAACAAAAACTTCCCGAAGAATCCGGCCAACGGCGGCACGCCCGCCAGGGAGATCATGGCCAGGGCCACCGTCGCGGCCAGAAACGGCGAACGCTGGTGCAGACCGGCCAGGCCCGAGACATCGTCGCCACCCGTATGCCGCAGCACCAGTGCCACCACGGTGAAAGCCCCCACCACTGTCAGGGCATACGCCACCAGATAATACAGCACGGCCGATTGCCCGGCCCCGCTCAACGCGCACACCCCCAGCAGCAAATACCCCGCATGCGCAATGCTCGAATAACCCAACAACCGTTTCACGTTCCGCTGGGCCAGCGCACAAAGGTTACCGTACAAAATCGTGGCGCCCGCCACAGCCATCAGAAGCGTCATCACCTCCGCCCGCTCCCAAAGACCCGGCAGCCCCGTGAAAAAAAGGCGCAACAGCAGGACCATCCCGGCGGCCTTCGACCCCGCTGCCAACAGGGCCGTCGTCGGCGTGGGCGATCCCTCATACACGTCGGGCGCCCATACCTGGAACGGCACCGCCGCCAGCTTGAAACCCAGACCCGAGAAGACCAGCGCCGCCCCCGCCAGAAACAGCGGATGCTCGCTGTACCGGGCCGACACCATCGCCAGCTCCGGGAACTGCAACCGGCCGGTGGTGCCCCACAACAAGGCAATCCCCAACACCAAAAAAGCCGACGACAGCGCCCCCAGAATCAGATACTTCACCCCCGCCTCCACCGATGCCCGCCGCGTCCGTTCGTACGCCGTCAACACATAGAACGTCACCGTCATCAGCTCCACGGACACAAACAACAACACCAGGTCCCGCGCCGAGGCCGCCAACATCATCCCCACAAGCGCGACCAGCACCAATACAAAGTACTCCGACACACCGCCCCGGAACCGGTCCGCATACTCCACCGCCATCAACAAGACCAACGCACCCGTCAGCAGAAACAACCGTTTGAAAAACAGGGCCAGCCCGTCCTGCACAAACATCCCGCCAAAAGCCGTCCCCGTGGCGTCCAGACCGAAAAACCCCGCACAGCTCAGCACCAGCAGGGCCCCCAACCCCGCCGCCGCTGCCCAACCCAACGCACGCCGGTGCCGCGCCGGCAACCAAAGATCCGCCAGCAGCAGCAACACGCCCAATCCCAATACCGCCATCTCGTGGGTCAACAACCCGATGTTCATCGGCACCCCCAAAACAGACCCACCCAGCCTCGCAAAACCACACACGCAGGTCAATGACGCGTCCCCAGCCCCGCCACCCGGCTACCGGACCTCCGCGGACCTCCGGCCCCTCGCACCTCACACCGCGCCGCGGCACTCTGCTCGTGGCGCGCCGCAATCGGCGGCCGAGCCGCTGGGTACACACGCCAAACATCCCGCCCGGAAACGGCGGCGCAGCCAAGGAACGCCGCCACACCCGCGCTCGGCCGCTCCCGCCGCAAAACAGAGGGCCGGTGCGTTCTTCCACCCGCACCGGCCCTCCCCGCCTCCTCCCGGACAAACCGCGGAAAAAGCCCGGACCGCCCGTTTGCCCACCCGTACTTGGGTCAGAAACCTGCCCGTGTCAAATAAAGTGGCCTCGTTTTCTCGCCGCGGAAATCCGTCCTGATCTGCGCCTCCCGGAGCTTGCCCGGCCCGGACAAGGTCGGAGCCTTGCCCGCTGCCGGGGCGGTCCGACCGCCCTTTGCCAAGCCGCAAGCCCGGGGCACGTTCGACCCCCGACCCGTCCCCGCCAGCTCGGAGGTTGTTTCCCGGAGCCAGACCCGGGACGAAATGGTCCCGGCGAATCCGTTTGCCGCAGCGCGCCGGGTCTCCTAAACTTTCAGCCGGGGCAGGGTTCGGACCGCCCGTGGCCGGATCGCGTTCCCGGTCCGATCGCCCGATGCCAACCGGTCCCCGGCTCGCCGGGATGCTTCCATGAAACGCCAGTTTGAACTCACCATCAACGGCCAACGCCACACGGTCCGCTCCGAACCAGACCGACCGCTCCTGGAGGTCCTCCGCGAAGACCTCGAACTCACCGGCACCAAGTACGGCTGCGGCGAAGGCCAGTGCGGCGCCTGCACCGTGCTCGTGGATGGCAACCGCGAACACGCATGCACCTTCCCGATCGAAAAGGCCGCCGGCCGTTCCATCCTCACCATCGAGGGGCTGGCCCGCAACGGGCAACTCCACCCCGTCCAACAAGCGTTCCTGGACGAACAGGCCTTCCAGTGCGGTTATTGCACCCCGGGCATGATCCTTTCCACGGTTGCCCTGCTGGAACGGCGACCCCGGCCCACCGACGCCGAAATTCGCCAATGGCTCAATGCCAACCTCTGTCGGTGCTGCGGCTATCCCCGCATCCTTCGTGCCGTCCATCGCGCAGCCCGGCTCTGGCAACGTTGACAACCATGGAACGTCCCTCTTCATTTCCGACCCCTGCGTCCGGTCCAACCGCTGCTCCTGCGGATGGCCTCCACTCTGCACCCACAGGATGCACCCGGCGGCAGTTCCTCCAATGGTTGGGTGCCGGAGTCCTCTGGGTGGTCACCGAATCCGGTGTGCACGCCCAGGCCCGAAGCCGCGGCTCCCGGGGTGATCAACTCCCGCTCGGTGCACGACTTCACCTTGGCGAAGACGGTTCCATCACGGTGTTTTGCGGCAAGGTGGAGTGCGGCCAGGGCGCACGGGCCGAGATCCTCCAGGCCGCAGCCGAGGAACTCCGCGTGCCGCCCCACACCGTGCGCGCCCTGCTGGCCGATACGCACGAGACTCCGGACGACGGCATCACCGCCGGAAGCCGGACCACACCTTCCACCCTGCCGCAGGTGCGCCGCGCCGCCGCCGCCGCACGCGAATGGCTTTGCCGTGTGGCGGCCCGGCAATGGGAGATCGAACCCTCCGTCCTGACCGTGGAAAACGGGCAGGTCCGTCATCCGCACCAAGACCTCCGCTTCACCTATGCCGACGCCGCCCGGCTGACAGCCCGGGACCCCGCATGGTCGAGCCCGGCCCCTGAGAACGTGACCCTGACCGAGCCCGCCCACTGGCAGATCATGGGACACAGCCTGGCACGGCCGAACGCATCCGACATCGTCACCGGCGCACATCGGTATCCCTCCGACCTGCGCCGGCCCGGCATGTTGTACGGCGCCGTCCTGCGCCCGCCCGCCTGGGGTGCCCAACTTGAATCCGTGGACCTGCAGGCCGCCGAACGCGCCGTCCCCGGTGTGATTGCCGTCCGGGAGGGCGAGTTCGTCGGAGTCGCCGCCCCCACCTCGGCCGAGGCCCGCCGTGCACTCGCCGCCCTGGCAGAAACCGCACGGTGGACCGAACCCGCCAACGCTCCCTCCAGCCGCACCTTGGACCGGCACCTTCGCGGGCAGCTGGAAGAATCCCCGCCGGGCAATCCGTTCCGGCAAATCTGGGAAACCGCAGCCCAACGCCTCCGTACCACCTATCACGTCGCCTACGTCCAGCACGTGCCCATGGAAACCCGGGCCGCACTCGCCGAATGGGAAGGTGACCGCGTGACCGTCGCATTGGGCACCCAGAATCCCTTCGGTTGTCGCCGTGAACTGGCCCGTGCACTCGACCTGCCGGAGTCCAACGTCCGCGTGGTGGTGCCCGATTTCGGCGGCGGCTTTGGCGGCAAACACACCGCCGAAGCCGGGATGGAAGCCGCGCGCCTGGCCCGCGCCGCCGGCCGTCCCGTGCTCGTCCACTGGACCCGCGAAGAAGAATTCACCTGGGCCTACTTCCGCCCGGCCGCCGTCATTGACGTGGAGGCGGCCCTGGACACCTCGGGCCGGATCGTTTGCTGGCACTTTCTCAATCTCAATTCCGGCCGCGCCGCCCTGGACACACCCTACGACATCCCGCACACCCACTGCCGCTACATCCCCGCGCGAAGCCCGTTGCGGCAGGGTTCCTACCGGGCCCTGGCTGCCACGGCCAATCACTTCGCACGCGAATCCGCCATGGACGAATTGGCAGCCCTCGCCGGGGCCGATCCCCTCGAGTTTCGGCTGCGCCACCTGCCACCGGGCCGGCTCCGCACCGTCCTCGAAGAAGCAGCCCGGCGCTTTGGCTGGAACGAACGCCGACCCTCCACCTCGCCCGGTGTGGGCCGGGGGCTGGCCTGCGGCACCGAGAAAGGTTCCTACGTCGCCGCCTGCGTGGAGGTCGCCGTGGACACCGCGGCCGGCCGCATCGAAGTGCGCCGCATCTGCCAGGTCTTCGAATGCGGTGCCGTCGTCAACCCCGACAACCTGCGCGCACAGGTGGAGGGTTGCATCCTCATGGGACTGGGCCCCGCCCTGTGGGAGGAGGTCCGTTTTGCCAACGGACGCCCCGCCAACGCCGCGCTCAGCCGTTACCGTGTGCCGCGTTTGTCGGACCTGCCCGAGATCGAGGTCCATCTCCTGAACCGGCCCGACCTGCCCCCGGCCGGCGCAGGAGAGACACCCATCGTCGCGGTGGCGCCCGCCATCGCCAACGCCGTCGCCCGCGCCACCGGCAGACGCATCCGCCAGATGCCCATTCGCTGGGACGCCACCGGCTGAGTCTTCATGAGATGCGCCATCCTCCTGGCTGCGGGGCGTTCCCGCCGGATGGGCATGCCCAAGCTGATGCTCCCCTGGGGCCGGACCACCGTCCTGCGCGCCGTGACGGAAGCCTTTCACCAGGCCGGTGTCGAAAGCCTCATCGTCGTGACCGGCGACCAGAGTCAACCGCTGCGCGCCACCCTGGACGGGTTGCCGGTCTGT
Source organism: Limisphaera sp. 4302-co (assembly GCF_049537155.1). Lineage (NCBI taxonomy): Bacteria > Pseudomonadati > Verrucomicrobiota > Verrucomicrobiia > Limisphaerales > Limisphaeraceae > Limisphaera > Limisphaera sp. 4302-co. Next base: position 86,869 of record NZ_JBMVQZ010000014.1, on the reverse strand, counting down.
TGGGCAGTCAACCCCGACCCGGAAAGCGAGATGCTCCAGTCGGTTCGATCCGGCCTGCGCGCCGCACCACCCGACGTGCGGACGTTCCTCGTCAGTCCGGCCGATCTGCCCGGGCTGCACGCCCCGCTGATCCGCGCCCTGCTCGAGGCGCATCAAAAGCGCCATGCCCGCATCACCGTGCCCGTCTGGGAGGGCCGGCGCGGACATCCGCTGGTCTTCGATGCCGCATTGAAATCAGAGGTCCTGAATTCTCACGACGGCGTGGGGCTGCGCGGACTGCTCCAAGCCCATGCGAACGAACTGTTAGAATGGCCCGCGCCCGACCCCTCTCCCTGCCTCGATCTCGACACTCCTGAGGATTATCAGCGTTTGTGTGCTCAAATGCTCCGATCCCGGAACCCCGCCGGGGCGGCGCCGAACGGTTCTTCCACCTGAATCACTTGCAAACGCACCGGGATCCTTCCCTGCAAACAGCCCACGCGAGGATGCAACCAGGGAGGATCTCTGCCCACGTTCATCCAGGGTGGAACCTCCACAACACGGTTGACGATCCTCCTGCTCAAGCATCAGGCTGGGCGCAGCGTGATGAACACGTTGAAATCCCTGGCACTGCATCACATCGGCCAGATTCGCACCGCCGAGGTTGAGTTCGGGGATCTCACCGTCCTGGTGGGCCCTCAAGCCAGCGGCAAAAGCATCTTTCTCCAGTTTCTCAAGCTGGCGCTCGACACCGGGCCGATCCACGACCAGCTTCGCAAACACGGCATGGATTGGGCGCGCCGGGTGCCCGCCTTCCTCGACGTCTACCTCGGACACGGCATGGGTGGCATCTGGCGCGACGGAAAAAGCCGCGTCGTCCTGAACGGCGAAGCAGTCAACCTGGAAGATTGGATCACGCCCCATTCCCGCCAAGCCAAGCAGCTGGCTGCCGAGGGCCTGCGCGGGCCGGTGCGTGTCCTGAGGCTTTGATGCCTCTCCGACCTTGCCCCACCTGACACCTTCCGCCCTGTGAGCATCAACCCGCTCGGTTGCGACTGAGCCCCAGTCCTCCTAACCCTCTGACAGCGTCAGGCGCGGTCTTCCACCGGGCAGCTCGTCGCGGCGGGCATTTTCCCGCATCCGGCCACGGTGAAGCTGCGGCAGGGCTTTCCGGCAAACTCTGCACCGCCACCTGGCAGCTTTTTCCGTCACAACCCCCTGTCACCCTTCAGAAACCGAGGGAAACCACGCCTGGCACATGCGTTGCTCCGCACGTGGGGTGCAATGAATGTGAGCCTTTACCAGGCCGCAGCCGCCATGAATGCCCAGGCGCGGGCCCAGGAGGTCATCTCACAAAACCTGGCCCTCAGCGCGGTCCCGGCCGCGCGGCGCCTGGAGACCTCCCTGTCCTCCGTGCCGGCAGGGTTCGCCTCCGGCGCACCGCAGGCCCCCGGCAACCTTTTCCACATCCCGCGCCTTTCCGTCGCCACCAACTTTACCCAGGGCGAGATCACCCCTTCACAGTCACCGACCGACCTGGCCATCGAAGGACCCGGTTTTTTTGAGCTGCAACTGCCCGACGGCACCCTCGCCTACACACGTCGCGGTCAGTTCCGCCTCGACGCCCAAGGGTACCTGGTCAATTACCAGGGACTCCGCGTCATGGGCGAAAACGGCCCGGTCCAACTGGACCCGCGTCGGGCCGATGCCATCACCATCACCCCGGACGGCCAGGTCCTTCAGGGCGCCGAGGTGCGCGCTCGACTGCGCCTGGTCGAGTTCACCAACCCACAGGGGTTGCGTGCCCTGCCGGGCGGATGGTTCGTACCGGAAGATCCGGCGCTGCTTCCGCAGCCGGCCACACGATCCCGGATCATCCAGGGAGCGCGGGAATCCTCCAACATCTCGCCCCTGACCGAGATGGCCAGCCTGCTCACCAGCCTGCGCCTCTTCGAAGCCAATCAACGCGTCCTTCAGACGCAGGACGAACGCATGGGCCGAATCATCGCCGAACTGGGTAACCCGGGTTGAACCTGAACCTGAACCGCCGATCCTCGTGAGGTCGCCATGTTGCGTGCCCTGTACTCAGCCGCCGCCGGGATGGAAGCCCAGCAGTTGAACCTCGACGTCATCGCCAACAACCTCGCCAACGTCAACACCACGGGGTTCAAGAAGAGCAAGGTCGAGTTCCAGGAACTCCTCTATCAAACCCTGCGCGCCCCGGGCTCCGAAAGCGGCCAGGGCAACCTTTTGCCCACCGGACTGCAGGTGGGCCAGGGCGCACGGCCCGTGGCCACCGCCCGTATCTTCACCACGGGTGAACTCACCCAGACCGGCGAACGACTCGACGTCGCCATCCAGGGGGATGGCTTCTTCGAGGTCCAGTTGCCGGACGGCACCCGGGCCTACACCCGCGCCGGTGCCTTCAAGGTGGCCTCGGACGGCCGCATTGTCACCAGCGAGGGTTTCACCCTCCTCGGAGGCTTCCAAGCGGTCCCACCGGGCACCACCAACATCACCATCTCCCCCAACGGGGAGGTCACCTACAGCGGGCCCAACGGCAACACCACCTTCCGCGTGCAGTTGGTTCGCTTCAACAACCCGGCCGGACTCGAGAGCCTCGGGCGCAATCTCTTCCGTGAAACCCTCGCCTCCGGCCCGCCCGAGCTGGGAAACCCGGGCGAAAACGGCTTCGGCGAACTCGAGCAGGGATACCTCGAGCTCTCCAACGTCAAGGTGGTCGAGGAAATGGTCAACCTCATCCTGGCCCAGCGCGCCTACGAGGTGAATTCGCGCGCGGTCCAGGCCGCCGACGAAATGATGCAACAGGCCAACAACATCCGCCGTTGACCATGTCCCTTGCTCCGATGCGCCCGACTCTCATCCGCCAGACCCGGTCCCTCGCCGGTTGGACCGTTACGCTCATTTGCTGTGCCTGCCTGGATGTCGGGTTCGCCGGCTCCCTCCGAGCCGGCGAGCCCGATCCCCGGCCGATCGCCGCCGCGCAGATCCCCCCGTCGGAGAAGGCCCAGGCTTCCGCGCCCGCTTCCCCGTCCCCTGCCACACCGGAATGGCGCACGATCGGCAGCGAAGAACTCACCGAGTTGCTCACTCAAGCCCTCCAGGAGCGGGTCGGTCCGGAAGCCGGAGAACTGGAGGTGCAACTGCTGCGGCCCTGGACCGCGGTCAAGGCCCCCAATCAACCGCTTTCGCTCGTTCTGTTGAACTTTCCGGCCACCGGCCTGGCGCCCCAGTCTATCCTCCGTTTCGAACTTCGGGCCGGCGACAAGCCCATCGGCGCCTGGCAGACAGCCGTTCAAATGCATCTCTGGAAAGAAGTCTGGGTGGCACGTTCCACCATCCGACGCGGCACGCCGCTGGGCGAGGCGGAACTGGCCCGCGAACGCCGCGACGTCATCACCCTGCGCGAAAAACCAGCCAACCTCGACAATCCCGGCCCGGTGGAACTGGAATTCTGCGACGTCGTCCCTGCGGGCGCACCCGTTCTGGCACGCGCACTCCGGCCCCGCCCCGTCGTCCGCCGCGGTCAAACCGCCGAAGCCGTTCTGGAAGACGGCGCCCTCCGCATCACCCTCAGGGTCGAGGTCCTCGAAGAAGGTGCGCCCGGCCAGATCATCCGCGTCCGCAACCCCCTCAGCCGACGCGACCTCCACGCCCGCGTCGTGGACGCCCAAACCGTTCAAGTGTCGCTCTGACCATGAAACCCTTCCTCTCCGCCCACTCCGTCCATCGTTCGCTGCTCCCCGCGGCCCTGGCACTCGCGCTGGCCGCGCCGGCGCTCCCCGCCCAGTCCCTTTGGAAGGACGAGCGCGCCCGCTCCATGTTCGCCGACAAACGCGCCCTGGCCGTCGGCGACGTCCTCACCGTCCTCGTGCAGGAAAGCACCACCACCGCCAAGGACAACAAAACCAGCACCGCCCGCGAGTCGTCCATGGACGCCGGCCTGAGCGCCTTCTTCTACAGTCCCAACGCCAGTTCGTTGCTCACCAAGCGGGGCGAATTACCCGCCCTGAAGTGGGGCAGCAAAAACCAGTTCACCGGCGGCGGTAGCGTGGCCAATTCCGAACAAATCACCGCCCGCGCCGCCGTCCAGGTCATCGAGGTCCTCCCCAACGGCAACCTCATCATCGAAGGACGCCGCGAAACCGTCGTCGGCCGCGAGCTCCAGACCATGGTCCTGCGCGGCATCGTCCGGCCCGAAGACGTCCTGCCCAACAACACCGTCTACAGCTACAACATCGCCGACGCCAAAATCGAAATCGTCGGCAAGGGCACACTCACAGACACCCAACGCAAAGGCTGGTTCAGCCGCCTCTGGGACAAAATCACCCCCTTCTGAAACCTCATGCTCCTCCCGGGCTCCCATCCCCGCTCCACACCGACCCCGCCGGCAACCCGGTCGGCCGCCGGCCCGGGGCGCCAACATCTTTGGAGCACACTGATCCCGCAGCCTGATCCCCTGCCCCCGGCACCGGCCGGCGAGCCCCAACGGTCCCTGCCCGGCCTCCGCTGGGCCCGCAGGCGCTGGAACCGCTGGTGTGCCACCAGCCTCATGAGCCTCCTGCTGCTCCTGCCGGGTTTCCTGCCCCTCTCGGCCCCGGCAGCCGGCGTGCGCGTGCGCGACCTGGCCATGATCGCCGGCGCCCGCGACAATCAGCTCGTCGGCTTCGGCCTCGTCGTCGGCCTGGCAGGCGACGGCGACAAGGATCCCGTCTACACCAAACAAACCATCGCCAACATGCTCCAGCGGTACGGGATCAACGTCCCGCCCACCACCCTCTCCGCCAAGAACGTCGCCGTGGTCATGGTCACGGCCGACATCCCCGCCTTCGCCAAACCCGGCACCCGCCTGGACGTGCAGGTGGCCTCCATGGGCGATGCCAAATCCCTTCAGGGCGGTGTCCTCCTCCAAACCCCCTTGCTCGGCGCGGACAACCGGGTCTACGCCGTCGCCCAGGGCCCGGTCGCCGTCGGCGGGTTCACCGGCGGCCCCGGCGGCCCCGGCGGCGCCACCGTCACCAAAAACCATCCCACCGTCGCCACCATTATCGGCGGTGCACTCGTCGAACGGGAAATCCCCACCGAAATCGTCCGGGACAACGCCATCGAGTTGTTGCTCCGTGAACCCGACTTCACAACCGCCTCCCGCATCGCCGCCGCCATCAACAACCTCTTCACCAACCTGGCCGAGGCGGTGGATGCCACCACCGTCCGGGTCACCCTCCCCGACACCTGGCGCGATCGGCCCGTGGATTTCATCGCCCACATCGAGACCGTCGAAGTCCAGCCCGACATCCCGGCCCGCATCATCATCAACGAACGCACCGGCACCATCGTCGCCACCTCACGCATCCGCATCTCCCCGTGCGCCATCTCGCACGGCAACATCACCATCAACGTCGCCTCCACCCTCCAGGTCTCCCAGCCCAACCCCCTCGGCACAGGATCCACCGTCGTCACACCCAGCACCACCACCGAGGTCACCGAAAACAAGGCCGGCATGGTCCCGCTACCCGAACTGCCCACCGTCGAACAGGTCGCCAGCGCACTCAACTCCCTCGGCGTCACCCCGCGCGACATGATGGCCATCTTCCAGGCCCTCAAACAGGCCGGCGCACTCCAGGCCGAACTGGTCATCCGTTGAGCCATGAACCTCGAAGCCATCCACACCATCACGGGTCCGACCGCACCGCCGCCGCTGGAACACCTCGCCCACAGCAAGAGCCTGTCCGAGGAAGAAAAGGTGGCCGAGGCCGCCCGCCTGTTCGAGGCCATGCTGCTGCGTCAGATCCTCCGCGAAACCCAGAAGCCCGTCATCCCCTCCACCCTCGAAGAGGAGTCCGCCGCCTCCGCCATCTATCGCGACCTTTTCTGCGAACACCTGGCCGAGGCCATCGCACGCAGCGGCGCCCTCGGCCTGGCTGCAACCCTGCAGTCCCAACTCACCCCGCAACCGCGGGGTCCCCATACCACACCTTCGGGCACCGCCGCGCCGGGAATGGACGACGTGTTGCCTCCCACGCCACCCGCCGGCCGCGATCCCAGCCCGCGACCGGCCCAACCTCCAGCCCCGGTGCGCGGTGCCCAGGCGCTCTGGCAAACATGAACGAACCGCTCCAACAGCTCATCGAAGCCCTGCGCCACGAACTCCAACAGTACGGCGAAATGCTCGCCCTGCTGGAGCAACAGCAGGACAGCGTCCTCCACCGGCGCTCCGAAGATCTCCTCCAAACCGTCGGCGCCATCCAGGCCCAGGCACGGACCCTTCAACACGCCCGCGATCAACGCGAAGCCTGCCGGCGCCGACTGGCACGCGAACTCGGCCTGCCCGAATCCGCGCCGTTTTCCGACCTCCTCGCCCGCATACCGCCCGATTACCGGCCCCTGCTCGAGGCGCTCGTCCAGGAAAACAACGACCTGCTCATCCGGGTCCAGCAACGCGCCCGCCAAAACCATCTGCTCCTCCACCGCGCCGTGGAACTCATGCAACGACTCCTGGCGGCCTTCCTGCCACCATCCGCGCCCGTGACCTATGCCGACAACGGCCAGGTATCCGCCGGCCGGCCCTGGTCACCTTCCACCCTCTTCAACGCCGTGGGCTGACACAATGCTCGGTCTCTTCGGATCCCTCAACCTCGGCACGCGGGCCCTGCAAACCCAGCAACTGGGCGTCGAAGTCGCGGGCCAAAACCTGGCCAACATCAACAACCCCGCCTACGCCCGCCAAAAAGTGGCCCTCCAGACCGCGCCCACCCTGCCCACCCTCATCGGGCCCCAGGGCACCGGCGTGGAGGCCATCGCCATCCGCCAGATCCGCAACGCCATCCTCGACAGCCAGATCCTCAACGAACTCGGCGTCGGCGGCTACTGGAACGCCCAACAGTCCGCACTCCAAACCGGACAGGCCATCCTCGGCGAACAGGTGGATCGCCAGGCCCAGGGCCTCAACGAATCCTCCGCCGTTGACCAGGCCGGAACCGTCACCGGCTTGGCCGCCGAACTCACCGGCCTCTTCAACGCCTTCCGCGCCGTCGCCGCCCAGCCAGCCTCCCTGCCCGAACGCCAGGTCCTCGTCCACCAGGCCCAGTCCCTGGCCACCCGCTTCAACCAGATCGCCGGCCGACTCGACGACCTCACCAGCCAGCTCAACCAGAGCCTCCAGACCGACGTCACCAGCGTCAACCAGCTCCTCGCCGACATCGCCCGGCTCAACGACCAAATCGTCAACGCCGAGCTGCCCCTCGGCGGGATCGCCAACGACCTCCGCGACACCCGCCAGCAAAAACTCGAGGAACTCGCCAAACTCCTCCCCGTCCAAACCACCCTCGCACCCAACGGCACCGTCACGGTCTCCCTCCAGGGCGTCACCCTGGTCAGCGACCGCAACGTCCTCGAACAAATCGAAACCTACGACCCCGGCAACGGACGCCTCCTGCTCCGCACCTCCGGCTCGACCACACCCCTCGACCCCGGCTCCGGCACCCTCGCCGGCACCATACAAGTCCGCGACGGCGCCCTGGCCGCACTCCGCACCGACCTCGATACCCTCGCCGCCGCCCTCATCACCGAGGTCAACAACCTTCACCGCACCGGCTACAGCCCCGACGGCCAAACCGGCACCGATTTCTTCACCGGCACCGACGCGCGCACCATCGCCGTCCACCCCGACCTGCTTGCCGACCCCGCACGCGTCCAGGCATCCAACCAACCGGGCGCCCCCGGCAACAACACCATCGCCCTCGCCCTCGCAGAGCTGGCCGACCAGCCCATCGCCGCCCTCAACAACCGCACCTTCTCGCAAAGCTACAGCCAGACCGTCGCCAACCTCGGCCTCGCACTCCGCACAGCCAACAGCCAGATCGCCGACCACCAACAGGTCCTCAACCTCCTCCAGCGCCAGCGCGAATCCATCAGCGGCGTCTCCCTCGACGAGGAGATGACCGACCTGGTCCGCTTCCAAAAGGCCTACGAAGCCTCCGCCCGCTTCATCATCACCATAGACGAATTGCTCGACACCGTGCTCAGCCTGAAACGTTGAACCCGACCACTCCCTTCACCGAGCCATGCGTGTCACGTCCAACACCTTCCCCGAAACCCTCATCCAACAGCTCCAGCTCCTGAGCACCCGCCAGAACCGGCTGCAAACCCAAACCGCCACCGGCCAGCGCATCCAAAACCCCGAGGACGACCCCGCCGCCATCCAGCGCATCCTCGGCCTCCACACCGAAACCGCCGCCGTCCGCCAGTACCGTGCCAACCTCGACAACCTCAACGAACGCGCCAACGTCGCCTTCAACGCCCTCAAGGCACTCAAAAAAATCTCCGACCGCGCCGGCGAGCTCGCCACCCTGGCCGACGACACCCGCTCCGACCAGGAACTCCAAACCTACGCCACCGAGGTCACCCAGCTCATCCAACAGGCCGTCCAGATCCTGAACCAGAAACACCGCGGCGCCTACCTCTTCGCCGGCACCCGCACCGATCAACCACCCTTCGCCCTCACCACCGACCCAGACGGCCGCGTCACCGCCGTCACCTACCAGGGCAACGCAGAAGTCGCCGCCGCGCCCATCGACACCGGCGTCAACCTCGCCATTGACATCCCCGGCGCCAACAACACCGGCACCGGCCCACGCGGCCTCGTCGCCGACAGCCGCACCGGCGCGGATTTCTTCGCCCACCTCATCGACCTCCAAAACCGCCTCCTCACCGGCGACACCCAGGGCATCGCCAACACCGTCCGCCCCGCCCTCCTCCGCGACGAGGAACACCTCCTCACCCACATCGGCAACCAGTCCGCCCTCATCGCCCGCATCCAGACCGTCTCCGACCTCGCCGACAAACGAATCCTCTCGCTCGACCAGGCCGTCTCCCGTGAGGCCGACGCCGACCTGGCCGAAACCCTCGTCCGTCTCAATCAGGTCCAGACCGCCTACCAGGCCGCCCTCCAGAGCGGCGCCACCATCCTCCGCCTGTCCCTGCTCGATTACCTCCGCTGAACCGCACAATCGCGCCCCTCCTCAAGGCTGCACGCCCACCCCGTAAAAAACCGGCCGCCGACAGCCCCGCCCCCGCCGCCTCATCCCGGGATTGGCAACCGGCCCCTGACCCGTCAATCTGGACCCGGTGAACCCGACAACGGCACCCGTCTGGAAAGTCCTCGTCACGGGCGCCACCGGATTCGTCGGCCGCGAAGTGGTCCGACAACTCCGGGCACACGGACACACCGTCCGAGCCCTCGTGCGCCGACCCCGATCCGCCGTGGCCGAAACCCTCGTCCAAACCGCGGGCGTCGAACTGGCCCCCGGCGACATCCTCGACCCTGAAGCGGTCCGCACCGCCATGGCCGGCACCCAGGCCGTCGTCCACCTCGTCGGCATCATCCGTGAGTTCGGCAACCAGACCTTCGAAAACATGCACATCCGGGCCACCCGCCACGTGGTCGAGGCCGCCACCACCGCCGGTGTCCAACGCCTCGTCCACATCAGCGCCATCGGCACCCGCCCCGACGCACCCGCCCGCTACCACCGCACCAAATGGCAGGCTGAGGAACTCGTCCGTCACAGCGGCCTTCCCTGGGTCATCCTGCGCCCCTCCCTCATCTACGGACCCGGCGACCAGTTCATCAACCTGTTCGCACGCATCAGCCGCTGGTCGCCCGTCCTGCCGCTGCTCGGTCGTCGCACCACCCTCTTCCAACCCGTCTTCGTCCGCATCGTCGGCCGCTGTGTGGCCGGCGCACTCACCCATCCCAACACGCCCCGGCGCATCCTCGACGTCTGCGGCCCCGAACGGCTCACCCTCGAGGCCATCCTCCGCACCCTGCTAGCCGTGCTGAACCGCAGGCGTCTCCTCCTGCCCATCCCCCTGCCTCTGGCCAGGTTGACCGCAACTCTGTTGGAATTCTTCTGCCCCACCGTGCTGCGCCGCCCACCACCCCTGAACCGTGACCAACTCCTCATGCTTGGCGAAGACAACATCGGCGACCCCGAACCCATTCAGCAACTGTTCAACCTCACCCAACCCACCTTCCGCCAGGGACTTGCCACCTGGCTGGCACCCACACCCGCCCGGCCGCCCGCCACCTGACGCATCGGGCCCACCTCCCGGCCTCCCCCTCCTCCCCCAAATCCTCTGCATGGTACGCGGCAGCCTCGCCCGCAACCCGATCCCAACCACTTCTAAAGTCCGCTGCAACCGGACCGATAACTGGAATGCGGCACGTTTCGCGGCGGGATGCGCCGCCCGCGACGGGGCATCCGCGCCACGGCCTCGCGTCAGGCCCGCCCGGATCGCTCCGTCGCGATTCGCCCGACCATGGCTGGGAACCCAACGCCCACCCGAGGGCCGGAAACCCGTACATGGCCGGGTCGGGCGGCGCCAACAGTCCCGCGCACACGACTGCGGCAGCACAAACCCCACAGCCAAAAAACACCGTCATGCCATGCAAACTCTGATCCTCGTACACTGCCTGCCCGGACCCTCCCTCAGACAGCAGATCACCACGAACCTACAAAACAGCCAGATCGCTGAGCGGTACGGTCTGGAGCTCCGCAAGCAACAAAAGCCGGGCAGGAATCCGGGGTGGTCTCTCCTTGCACCCTCCGCCCAAGCCGTCCGAGGTACACTCAGGCTGGAGTGGCATGACAATACCCCAACACTGTTCTGCCGCCTCGTCACAAAACGGTCGGACGAACTGCCCAATGAACTCGCGGGCCTTTGGCTACGTTATCTATTTGCCGAACACGGAGACCGCATCCGTGCGGTCCTGATCATGCCCAGTTGCTCCAACAACGCGCCCCATGACCGTGTCAAAACCTGAGCAGAAAGCTCCCAGCCACCAACTCCCCTCCTCGGCCCGCCGGCGATCACGCGGCCCATCGAAGAGTCGCCGTTCGACGGTCCGGCAACTCTGAAGGGAAGAGAACCACAGGGCACATGCCGCGGCAGGCGCTCGCACGGGTCCCCAAACAGCCCGGGCCCAGCAATGGCCTGCCACGAAACACTCCGCGAGGTCGGCGAGACTACGAACTGAAAACCGACAAAGGACAAAAGCCCGGCAGGAATCCCGGCTGGACCAGCGTCACCCCCTGTGACCGAGCCGTCCGGGGCACACTCAAGCTGGGATCGGCTGCGGACACGGCAACGGTCGTTCCCGCAGCCGGAGAATGCCGCGCCGAATCTGCCTGACAAAAGGCAGCGGGTCACGCCAGTCAAAGTCACCGTACACCTTCCTTCGTTGGAGGTAGGGCCGCACCTTTTCCCTCCATGGATACTGCCTGCCCGACCTGTGGAAGAATGTGTAGAGCAGATCCGGTAGGATCTCGATCCACCACGTCCCCGGCTGCACCAAAACCATGCCCGGCATTTCCCCACCCACCAGCTCGCGATAATACAGCTCGGGATAATTCACCCCACTGGCCGTCGGCAACATCCCAAAACGCGCCACACGCACGTTTACCTCGATGAGCTTTAATCGATTGTCCCGAGGATCCCGCTTGAACTCGAAATAGAGCAGTCCCCGATAGTCCTTCACAACGTGCAACAGACGCCGCGCCAACTGCTCAGCCTCCGGGTTCTCCTGCATCGCGTACCCTACCCGCATCACGCCGAATCCCGGGGGATGCTGTCGCACCTTTCGCTGGTATGTAATCGCCGAGGCGGTCCCGGAGCGGGTTACGTACATGCTCACGATCTCATACCGGTCATCTCCGCCCGGGACGACTTCCTGAAAAAGAAGCGTTTGGCCGGCATCCCGCACACGTTCCCAGAGGGCTTCCAACGTGGCCCGGTCGGGTGCCAAGAAACCTTTCCGTCCGTACCGGCGGACGAAGCGCGCACTATCAGCTGGCTTGATCCAAATCGGATACTTCAGGCAGTCCACGGTCGGGCAGCGGCTCTGACCAGGTTTGACCGCAACGGCCGCCGGCATGGGCACGCCCGCTTCCTGCGCGACTTGTTGCAGACGGTCCTTCTCCAAAAACAACCTCACAGCCTCCCAGGGCGCCACCGCGACATGGTAAGCCTTGGCCAATTCGTCTCTGTGTCGGCTGAGCGCCCTGACCCACAGATCGCCAGAAGGAAGCAGCATGGCTCCTTCCCACTCCCTGGCACGCGCCAACAGGAAACGAACGAATTCCGGCTCCCGGGTGTTCGGGTGGGGACATTCGTGGTACCCGACCGCGTAACGCGATCCCCACGCCATCGCGTCCCGCCGCTCGCTCAGGGCCAGGCAGCGCAAGCCCGCACTCCTGGCCAGTGAGCGCATGGCACTCCAGCCCGCCAATCCACATCCCCCTACTATCGCCAACCCCCTGTCAGCAGCGCCCCGCGACATCGCCTCGCCATGATGGCCTCCTCCACCCGCGTTTCTGCAGGCGTGGTAAAAGGCAGGACGGTTTAGACACGCTAAATGTAACAATCGGCAAACACGATTATTTGCGACGGCTTTCCACGTCAAGCCACGTGGAAAGATACCGCCTCATGGTCCCATGAATGGGCCGAGGTTCCAGTGGCTTGATCCCCCTGGCAGTAAAGGTGTAACAGTTCCGAAGTTTCGATTCGTCTCAAGAAAGCGCCGACGATAACCCCCGCGCCGTCCTGCCTTCGGTGCTTCCCGAAAGCCCGTTCTTGCTGGCAGAACGACGGGCGTCTGGTACGGTACTCCCGGACTTCGGTGACCGCGAACCGAAGATGGCACTCGATCCGATTCCATGAAGCACGCGCCCGCTTGCAAGGTGAACATCCTGGTCATCAAACTCGGCGCCTTCGGCGACCTGGTGCTGGCGTTCGACGCGTTTCACGCCATCCGCACCCATCACCGGGACGCCCGAATCACCTTGTTGACCCGTAAACCCTACGCCCCCTGGACCCGGCAAATGCCGTGGTTCGACGTAGTCTGGGAAGACCCCGTACCACGCTGGTGGCAGTGGGCACACATCCTTCGGTGGCGGCGGCAGCTCCGTGCGGGCCGTTTCAGTCGCGTGTACGATCTGCAGGGCAACGACCGCACCGCCTTCTACTTCCGCCTCATCGGCCGGCCCAAACCTGAATGGTCCGGACCGGTCCGCGGCTGTTCCCATCCCCGGCCCGACTTCCGCGGCTCCCCACTGCCGGCGCACGAACGGCTGCTGCGCCAGCTCGAAGCCGCCGGCGTCCCGCGCGCCGGTCGGGCCCCCCTCCACTGGCTCACCGGTCCGGTGGACCACCTCGACCTGCCCCCGCGCTACGTGGTCCTCGTCCCGGGCTGCAGCCCGCACCGGCCCCAAAAACGCTGGCCGGCCGAAAACTACGCCGCCCTCGCCCGGCGGCTCCTCGAGACAGGCCTCGACGTGCTCTTGGTGGGCACGGCAGCCGATCGTGACGCCACCCAACGCATCCGACGCGACGAGCCCCGGGTCCGCGACCTCACCGGCCAAACCGATTTCGGTCAACTGGCCGAGGTCGCCCGGCGCGCCCTCGCCGTCGTCGGCAACGACACCGGACCCGTCCACCTCACGGCCGCCGTCGGCGCGCCCACACTCGTCCTTTACTGCCGCGACTCCGATCCGCAGCGGATGCTTCCCCACGGACCCACCGTCGCCTGGCTCCAACGCCCTCACCTGCGCGACCTCACCGCCGACGAAGTCTGGGCCTGGCTCCGCAACCATTGGATCGGCCCGGCATGCATGCACCGGCCTCACCAGCAGCCCGCGCCCTGCCCGCCGCCGGACAGGCCCGCACTATGACGCTGGACCATCTGCCTGATGCGTCCGGGCCAACCCCCCGGCCAACCAGGTCACCGAGGCAACCCCGATGCTCAATCCAGCCGCGGGATCGCAGGGCCAGGCTTCCAACAAAAAACCCATGCCGCACGCCCGCCAGGGAAACCGCCCCCGCGCGTGGCGGACAGGCCGTGCTCCCGTCCCGCCGAGCATCCAAAACGTCACCTTCGAGGTCCCAACAACGACATCACACGGGTCACGCCTTTCCGATAAAGCTCGGACATCATCGCGGCCAGGGAGGAGCTGCGAACCCGACGCCTACCGGCGATGTACTCCTCCCGGGTGTCGGTCCTGTCCGTGGACGCGGGGTGCCGTTCCTCGATGATCCGCGCCACCTGGGCAAACAACCAGTACCGCTCCAGGTACCGGCGCCGGCTCTCCAGGATCGCGTCGCGCCGCTTCTCGTCTTCGCGATCGCGAATCGCCCGCTCAATCGTCTGCCGGGAACCCTCGAAATCGAAAATGTCAATCGGGATGACGCTCTCCTCCGGAAAGTAATCCGCGTAGTTGGGACACCCGTGGTAGAACGGAAGGCAGACCCCCAGAAACGCGTCGGCCAGCTTCTCGGTGATGTGATGAGGGGCCACGTGATTCTCGATGGCCAGATGAAACCGGTACGGATCCAGCGCATCCGCCTTGTCCGGCAGGTAGTTCCACCCGTGCCCGAACACGTCGAGTTCCGGTAACACCGCCTTCAACTGCTCAACGAACCGCACCCGCTGATGATGATGCGTGTGGCGCTGGCGTTTGGTGGAGCAGACGACCGAGATCAGGCGGGTCTTGGTGAGCGGCACGTTCCGCACGATGGAGTCGTATCGGCCCCGCTCGCTGATCACGGCGTCCCCGTGACCCGTCGCCCCGTAGTACCAAACCAACCCCGGCTGACACCGGATGGCCCGCGGATGCCGCAGGGCCCACGGTTCCTGACTGGTCAACACCCAGCCAAACTGCCGGACATAATGCGGTCCGTACACCTTGATCGAGCTCGGCTCGGCCGTGATCAACAGGGTCTGGGAGCGCGGACAGGCCAACAGCTCCACGTCCCGACCGCGCTCCGACGGCAGATCATCGTACACGACCAGCCAGTCGTACGAACGGACATCGGGATCGAACAGGAACTCGCACCGCCCCCAGCGCGGAATGCCACCCGGGAACCGGCCCAGCCACGAATCGCGATTGTGTTCGCGAGATGCCTTGGCCAGAAACTTCACCCGGATCAGACCGGCATCGTCCGGCTGCTGTGCAGTCTCGTTCATGCAGCAACGTGTCCCACCCTAAAAGCGAGGCCGCAGGGCGGTCAACAGGGACCCCGGCAGCCTCCGAACAGGGTCGCGCAGCGCCCGACCGGCCCCCGGTCGAGGCCCGCAAGGAGACGGAAAGTCACGTCCGGACTGCCCCTCATCCCACGGTGCCCACGGGCCGTTGCAGCTCCCACAATCGCCGGTAGGTCGGATGCGTCCGGGCCAACACCGCAGGCGGACCGTCCCCCGTGATGCGGCCCTCTTCGAACACCAGCACCCGGCGCGCCAGGCTGATGGAACTGAACCGGTGCGCAATCAGGATCGTGGTGCGGCCCTCAACGAGCTCACGCAATGCCTCCTGCACACGCGCTTCGCTCTCCGAATCCAGCGCACTGGTCGCCTCGTCCAGGATGAGGATGGGCGCGTCTTTCAAAAACGCCCGGGCAATCGCGATCCGCTGACGCTGTCCGCCGGACAGCGCCGTGCCATGCTCGCCCACCAGGGTCGCGTACCCCTGCGGCAACGCCCGGATGAATTCATCCGCACCGGCCCGCCGGGCCGCTTCGCGGACCGCCTCATCGTCGGCGTCGGGCCGGCCAAGACGGATGTTCTCAGCGATGGTTGTGTTGAACAGCATCGGCATCTGGGGCACGAAGGCGATCCGGCACCGCCACGCATGCTTGTCCAGTTCCCGGAGATCCACCCCCCCGCAGGTGACCCGGCCCTCGGTGGGATCGAAAAACCGCGGGATCAAGAGGGCAAACGTGCTCTTGCCGGCGCCGCTCGGGCCCACCAACGCGACCGTCTCTCCGGGCTCGATGCACACACTGATGCCGTTCAACGCGGGCACCGCGTCCGCGTCGCTGCGATTCGGATACCGGAACCTCACCTGTTCGAACCGCAGCGGCGTCTCCACCGGCGGGAGCGGCCGCGGGCAGGACGGATTGGGCAGGGTGTCCTCCGCCACCAGGATCTCTTCCAACCGTTCCAAGGACGCCTGGCGCGACTTGAGCGCCGCATGCAAACCGCTGAGCTTTTTCACCGGCTCGTAGGAAAGGTACAGCGCCAGCGCCAGCGAGCTGAACGTCGCAAAGTCGATGCCGCTCCGCACGCCCAGATACAAGGCCACCATCAAACCGCACGTGGCTATGAATTCAATGGACGGCCCCAACATCGCCTCGTACTTCACCGTCTTGAGCGACAATCGCAGGATCTCGCGCAGTCGCCGGGCAAACCGGCGGCACTGCAGTTCCTGCAGGTTGTAGGCCTGAATCTCCAGCGGCGATTGCAGGGCCTCGGTCACCACCGCCGCCAGTTCCCCGCTCTGACGCGCCACCGCTCGAGCCCGCCGCAGCAACCGCCGGGTCACCACCCGCAGCGGGATCACGCACAGCGGAATGGTCACCATCGCCACCAGCGTAAACAGCGCGCTTCTCTCGGTGGCGGAGATCCAGACCAGGTACCCCAGCGCCGCCACCAGCACCAGCGGCTGCTTGATCGCATCGTTGCTGAGCAGCAGGATGAGCGACCGCAACTGCTCGGCATCGTGCACCAGGCGACTGGTCAGATCCCCCGTGCGGTGCCGCTGATAAAACGCCAGCGGCAGCGTCTGCAGTTTTTCAAAAACGGCCCGGCGCAGATTCTCCAGAAACACGAACCCGGCGCGATTGATCCAGTACCGGTTCAAAAACGCGCAGAGCCCGCGCAACAAAAACACCACCGGCATGCCCAGACACGCCAACATCAACAGACGTTCCTCATACTCCCTGCCAAACAGACTGCGGGCGGTTCGAACCACCCACGGCGAGGCCTCCTGCTCCCGGCCGAAGAAGATGGGCAGGACCGTCTTGAGCATCACCGGCAGGCCCACCCCGCTCAACGCGGCGAAGCCCATGCCGGCCAGCAGGCCGCCGATCAAGTACGGCCACGTGGGCCGCAGCAACGGCCACCACCGCTGCAGCCTGCCCACAGCCGCGGCAGCCTCGTGACTCGGCCCGCCGGCGCTGACTCGGATTCCGTCCATCAACCCACCGTTCACCTCAACTGACCGGATCGTCTCCCAGACTACGCCGGCCGGCAAAGACCAGCCAGTGCGGAGTCCACCGGAGCGGCCGGCACCGGGGCCGTTTCCAGACATCCCGTGCTGCCCGGACCTTGCCAGGTCAAACAGCCTGACCGCCACTGCCCCGCCACGCCGTCAGCACCGCCTCCATCACCCGGTCCACCGGCGAGGTGTCCAACCGTTGCGCCTCCGGATGCGCCCGCAACCACGCAACCGACCGCCGGATGCCCTCGCGAAACGAAACGCGACACCGGAAATCCGGCACGAGCCGCCGGAGCTTCGAGTTGTCAAACACCGCCGGGTGCGCCTTGTCACCCTTCAACGGCCCGGTCATTTCCGGACAAACCCGGCAGATGAACTCGGTGGGAACCGGATCCACCACGGGCTCCACTCCCACAGCCTCTCCGATCCGGCGGTAAATCTCTCTCCAGCTCAGCGCCTCGTCACTGGTGATGTGAAACGCCTCGCCAAGCGCAGCCTCATGCCCGACCAAACCGGCCAGACCGCTCGCAAAATCGCCGGCCCAGGTCAGCGTCCAGGGTTGGTCCCCGCTGTCCGGCACCCAGACCGGTGCACCCCGCTCCAGCCGCGCCGCAAAGGCGTACCCCGCGCTGGACACGGGATTGGGAATCCAACGTTCGGAATATGTGTGGGACGGCCGAACGATGGTGACCGGAAACCGCTCCCCAAGCCAACGTTCCATCAACCACCGCTCGCAGGCCAGTTTCTTCCGTGCATAGTCCCAGTGGGGATTGCCCAGCGGATCATCCTCGCGGATCGGCAGCCGCGGCGGCGGCTTGGCATACACCGTGGCCGAGCTGATGAAGATGTACTGGTGCACCCGGCCCGCAAACAGCCCGTGGTCCAGTTCGATCTCCGGCACCTCGTAGCCGATGAAGTTGATCACCACCTCCGGATACCGACCCGCCAACTCACGCCGCATCCCCCCGGCATCCCGGCGATCGGCCGTCAGCGTCACGAACCCGGGCGGCAAGGGCGACCGACCCCGGGTCAGCAGCATGACCTCGTGACCCCGCCGCTGCAGTTCGACTGCGCAGGCCGAAGACAGATTGCCGCCACCACCCAGCAGGAGAACCCGCATGCCCTTCACCATGCGACACGCCGGAGACGATCACAACGCGAAACCCGGCCCGTGCCGGGACAGTCGCCCCCGCTGTCCATGGCGCCGGTTCAAGGAACCGAGGATCGCACGCTCTCGGCAATCTGAAGAAAGGCGCGGGCCGCCGGATGCCCGGGTTGCCCCACCACCACCGGCACACCGCAGTCGCCGCCCTCGCGAATCTCCGGATACAGGGGGATCTCCCCGAGGAAAGGCAGCCGTTGGCGTTCGGCCTCCGCGCGACCGCCCCCGTGCCCGAAGATCTCGATCCTCCTGCCATCCGGCCCGACGAAATAGCTCATGTTCTCGATGATCCCCACGATCGGTACGTGCACCTTCTGAAACATGGCGATGCCCTTGCGCACCACGCCCACCGAGGCCGCCTGCGGCGTGGTCACGATCACTCCCCCATCCAGCGGAACCGTCTGGCAAAGGGACAATTGCGCGTCACCCGTGCCGGGGGGCAGGTCAACCAAAAGGTAGTCCAGCTCGCCCCATTCCACATGGGTCAGGAACTGTTGGATCGCTTTCTGGATCATCGGCCCCCGCCAAATGACCGGCTGGTCGTCGTCCAGCAGGAATCCGATGCTCATCAGTTTCACGCCGTGGCCCACCGGAGGCAGGAGGGTCTCCCGCTCGGTCACCGCGGGGCGTTCGTGCACACCCATCATCAGCGGAATCGTGGGCCCGTAAATGTCGCAGTCCAGCAGCCCCACCCGCGCACCGAGCTTCTGCAGCGCGCAGGCCAGGTTGGCCGCCACGGTGGACTTGCCCACGCCTCCCTTGCCGCTGGCCACCGCCAGCACCCGGCGAATGCCGGGCACCCGGCTCTGATGAGCCCAGGGATCCGGCCCCCCTGCAACCGTTCCCGCCCCGGGCTGGATCAGTTCCACCACCGCCTCCCGCACCCCGGGTAACGACTCCAGCAACGCCTGGCTGTCTTCCCGGATCTTCCGGCCCGCCTCCACATTGGGCGATTGAAGATGCAACACCACGTGCACGCGATCGCCCTCGACCCGGATGTCCCGCACCAGGCCGAAAGAGACGATGTCCCGGCTGTAGCCCGGGTATTTGACGCTGCGCAACGCGTTCCGAATGTCGTCCGGCGAAAGTGAACTCATCGTGCCCGCTCAACTTGCCAAGGTTTGACCCGTTGGCAAGAACACGACCCAACCGGCCGGCGGAGGAACAAGGGATGGCCGGCCGAGGCAACGCCCTGCCGCACGGGCTCAGCCACCCGGTGCGGTCAGGGATTGACCATTGTGTCCCGGCCCCAGCTTCAACAGGAACGGCACCGCGCTGCGGGCCCACTGCTCCGGGCTCGGATAATCCGCCGCCGCGGCCCCGAAACAGGAGGCGAGCATGTCGGTGTGGATGACCCCGGGATTCAACGCCACAGCGGCCAGTCCACGCGGCAGTTCCTCCGCCAGCGCCTTCGTGAGCCCTTCGATCGCCCATTTGGTGGCACAATAGGGTGCGACCTGGGCATCCACACTGCGACCCCATCCGGAGCTGAAGTTCACGATCACACCCCGGCCCCGGCGGATCATGGCCGGAACGAAGTGACGGATCACGTTGGTGACGCCCTTGATGTTGACGTCAATCACAAGGTCGAACTCCCCGGCGGAGAGCTCCCACAACGGCGCCAGCCGGTTGATCACCGCGGCGTTGTTGAGCAACAGGTCGGGCGCACCCAGGGCATCCAGCGTGCCTTGCGCCCAGTGGCGCACAGCCACGTCGTCCCGTACGTCCACACAGGCAAACCGGTGCGGCGACCCGAATCTCCGGCCCAGCTCCTCTACCGCAGCCGCGCTGCGGCCGCACCCGGCCACGGTCCAGCCGCGCCCGACAAACTCCGCCACCATCGCCCGACCCAGTCCGCGGGTGGCGCCCGTGATCACAACCAGACCCCGTTGACTCATGCGGTCAGCGTCCCGATCGGATCCCCGCCGTGGCAAGGGAAAACTCAACGCCCGGGCCCCTCCCGGGGTACGACCACCACGCGCGTCCCGCTTTGGTCGGCTTCCCGGCGCCAGATTCGCAATCGCACATCCGAACCGGCCGCCCCCCGCAGCGCCTCCCGCGCGTCGTCCGGTGTGCCCACCCGCCGGCCGTTGACCTGGAGCAGCACGTCACCCGGACGCAACCCGGCCCGGGCGGCCGGTGACCCGACCGGGACCCGCTCCACGATCACGCCGCGGATGTAGTCGGGGATGCCACGGTCGCGTCGCTCCTGCTCGCTCAACGTAGCAAACTCGAAATCTTCCCACGGGTCGGTGGCCGGTGGCGCAGGACCTTCCTCCGCCAACTCCGGTTCGGGCATTTCACCCAGGGTCAGCCGAACGGTCCGCGTCTGACCATTGCGCCAGACTTTCAAGGTTGCCTCGGTACCGGGTCGCGACTGTGAAACCATCAAGCGAAGATGCCGCGCATCCCGCACGCCACGGCCGTTGAATTCCAGGATGAGATCGCCCTCCCGCAGGCCGGCCGACTCGGCCGGCGTGCCGGTTTCGACCCCGCCCACCAGCGCTCCACCCGACTCCGGCAGGTCGAGCTCCCGACTCAGGTCGGGTGTCAGGCGCCGCAGATACACCCCCAGGTACCCGCGGCGGAACCGGCCCTCGGTCAGCAGCCGTTCCATCACCAGCCGGGCCATGTTGATGGGCACGGCAAAGCCCACACCCACACTGCCGCCGCCGCCCGTGACGATCGCCGTGTTGATCCCCACCAACCGGCCCTGCACATCCACCAGTGCACCCCCGGAATTGCCCACGTTGATGGGCGCGTCCGTCTGGATGAAATCTTCGTAATCCGCCAGACCCAGCTCGCCACGG
Organism: Limisphaera sp. 4302-co; assembly: GCF_049537155.1. Classification (NCBI taxonomy): domain Bacteria; kingdom Pseudomonadati; phylum Verrucomicrobiota; class Verrucomicrobiia; order Limisphaerales; family Limisphaeraceae; genus Limisphaera; species Limisphaera sp. 4302-co. Next base: position 65,849 of record NZ_JBMVQZ010000014.1, on the reverse strand, counting down.
CCCACGGCGCTCACAATCCCCAAGGTCACCGTCTGGCCCACGCCAAACGGATTGCCCAGCGCCAGCACCAGATCGCCCACTTCCAACTGGTCGCTGTCCGCAATCACCATCGCGGGCAGATCGCGTGCCGGGATCTTCAGCACGGCCACGTCCGTGTGCGGATCCGCCCCGATCACCTCGGCCTCATACTCCGTGCTCCCGTCGGCCAGGCGCACCCGGATCTCGTCGGCCCTCTCCACCACGTGAAAGTTGGTGAGGATGTACCCGTCCTCGGAAACGATCACTCCCGAACCCAGACCACGGGCCTGGTATTCGCGCGGTCCCCGGTTGCGTCGAAAGCGGTCACCGAAAAAGCGCCGGAACCATGGATCGTCCAGAAAGGGATGGACCCAGTCCTCCTCGCGAAGCGTGCGCGTGGTGTACACGGTCACCACGCTGGGCGCGGCCCGCCTGACCACCGGCGCCAGGCTGGTGCGTTCCTTGAGCTCGCGCGGCAACGGCTCGGGATCGAGCCGCAGTTTGGGCAACGGCCGTTGGGCCCGGGCCGTTCCCGCCGGATCGCAAAACCCCGGCCAGGCCACCGCAAGCATCCCCAGGATCACACACGTCCACCAACGCCTGCGTGCCCGCCCGCGCACGGTCCGGGCCTTGAACTCGTCCGGATGCATGACCGTCGTCGGCATCCCCCGGCCGCCCGTGCCCGTCCGATCCGTGCGGCTGCACCGCGACCCTTGACCCAAGCTCACGCCGAAACGTAGCGCGCTTCCCATCCGAATGCCAACCTCCCGTCCTCCACCGCCGGGGCCGGAAGCAGCCGCACCGCGGTTCATCGTTCCCACCGGCCCGACGCGGTTCAGCGGAGACGAAGCCGATAAAACGCAGGAGCCGAAGTCAACGGGAGCCGGACCCGATGCAGCCCGCCCGTCGGCGCGGGAGCGGTTCCCAGAAGCTCGAACCCTCCCCCCGCCAGGTTCGTCAGCCGCAGAAGCTCCCACTCCGGCGACGGGGCAGGCCAGCTCAGTTCCAGCGTGTCGGCAGACATCAGACGGACCCCCAGCCGCGGCGGCTGCAGAAGCCGCGCGTAAAAGCCGTCACCGCCACCCCCGGCAAAGGCCGGTTGCAAAGCCCCGGACACCCACAAGTTCGTGGAAAGCGTGCGCCCGCCCACCCACAGGTGGCCCGCCGGGTCGGCTGCAACGGCGTAACCGTAATCGTTGCCGGCCCCGCCATGATAAAAGGCGTACTCGAGCCCCTGCCCGGCGGGGTCCAACCCCACCAACGCGGCGTCCCAACCGCCGGCCACGGTGTCGCGGCCGCCCTCGGGGACGTTCCGGACCGGGAAATTGGTGGAACCGACCACACCCACGATGTGCACGCGGCCCTCGCGGTCCACGGCCACGTCCCAAGCCTCGTCACGCGCCGTCCCCCCGAATGCCACCGAGTACACCCAGCCGGCGGAGCCTTCGGCCGGGATCTTCGTCACAAACCAGTCGGCCAGTCCCCGGTTTGTCCAGACCGCGCCCCACAGGTTGGTGGTGGTTGCGGGGAAATCGGGGGATTCAGTGGTTCCCACCACGTAAGCGTTGCCCTCTGCGTCAGCGGCAATGCGCGCAGCCGCGTCCGTGAACGTGCCGCCCAGGAACGTGGCGAATGTCAACTCGTCCGAGGCCGAAAACCGGCAAACGAATGCATCCGGCAGGGTGTTCACGTTCGTGGCCAGTCCGCTGGGATCGTTGATCCGCGGTTGGATGGGATGAACCGTGGGGAAATTCGTGGACTGCGTCACACCGGTCACCCACCAACGACCGAGCCCATCCACCGCCACGCCGGTGCCGTGATCCGCATTCGTCCCGCCCAGATAGGAGCTGAACAGCAAGGACGTGCCGTCGGCCGAAAGGCGCGCCACGAACGCATCCCGCCCCCCTCCCGGTACACTCTGCAGCGGCCGCGCCAGCGGCAGGTTGGTCGAATCGGTCAGCCCTGTTACCAACACCCTTCCGGCACCGTCCACCGCCAGGCCGATGCCCTCGTCCGTGCCGCTGCCCCCGAAGAACGTGCTGTACTCAAGGTCGGCCCCGTCCGGCGTGAGCTTGGCCACGAACGCGTCGAGCGGCGGCGCACCCAGGGTCGGGTCCGGCTCTCCCGCAGGGGCCGCCTGCAGCGGGTTGCGGGTGGGGAAATTGGTGGAGGCCGTGAAACCGGTGAGATGCACCGCCCCCGCCGCATCCACCGCCATGGCCAGAGCCGCCTCGTGCGCAGCCCCGCCCAGATAGGTCAACCAGATCAGGCTCGAGCCGTCCGCACTGACCTTGGCCACGAACACGTCTCCGCCCACCGCGGTGCCTCCGCCGTATTGGGTTTGGAAGCCTCCGGCGCTCACCCACCAGGTCGAGGACGTCGTTTCTCCCGCCAAATAACCGTTTCCCTCGGCATCCGTCCCCACGGCCCAGATGATCTCGTCGCCGCCGCCACCCCAGTAACCCGAATGCCGGAACACCGGATCAATCACCAACGACCGGCCCGTGTCATACGGTCCGAGCCGAAACCGCACCAGCGGGACCCCGCCCTCCGCCAGCTCGAACGCGCAAGGAACCTCCATCCTCCCGGATCCGCTCTCCTGATACGCCCGTGGCCGACTGAGCCGAAACTCGGTCGCACCCACCACCATCACCAAATCGCCGTCCCCACCCAGACGCACCCCGTCGGCCCCCTCGACGATGAACCGGATCCGCCCCGGGTCGGCGCCGGGTGCCAGGTGATACTCCATCTCCAACAACCGATCCGTGGCCCGGTGCACCACATCCACACCGGGATAAACCTGCTCGAACCGGATGGCCCGGCTGATCGGCACCCGCCGGCGCCACCGCCCCGGATCCGATCCCAGCAAATAGTGCACCCGCCCAGCCAGGGGTTCCACCGACACGGCCCGCGCATGCGGGTCAGCGTCCAGCCACCGGAAATGCAAAGCTCTTCCATGGGTCCGGCCGGACAGGTCCCCGGCCGCCGGAACCTCACCCCGAGTCGGCTGCCGAACCGCAACCGCACCCGGAGAAGCCAGCCACACCGTCACACAGTCGGGAGCCAGTCCGTGCACCGCGCCGCGCGTCTGCGACACATACCGGTAGCGGGAATCGGCCTGTCCGACGTTTGGCTCGAACCACGCCGGCAGCCCCTGACCCTGTACCGGCCCGGCCGCCTCCCTCACCGCTGCGGAGCCCAGCCCGACCCATGCCAGCAGCCCCGCCAGGGCCCACGACCCGGGACAAACCCGCCAACGGCCCGGTTGACCGGTCAGAAGGAACCGAGCGGAGAAACGATCGGAAACTTTCATTGCACAAGCGCGCCAGGGTTAAAACTCGCGGGTGTAACCGACGCCAAACTGGAAGCGGGGCCGGCCGCTGCTGTACCGCTTGTCGTAGTTGATGGGGATGCCGTAATCGAGGCGCAAGGGACCAATGGGCAGGTCCAGCCGGATGCCGAAGCCCCAGTTGTCGCTCCGGTTCGAAAAGTTGAAATCGAACGCGTCGGCCATCACGTTGCCCACGTCGTAAAACATCGCGAACCGCAGCCGCTGAATCACCGGAATGCTGTACTCGATGGAGCCGAACCAGTAGGTGTTGCCGCCAATGGGCTCCGAGAAGCCGGGCTCGCGCGGCGCCACCTCGCGATACTTGAACCCGCGCAACGAATAGAGTCCGCCCAGGTAGAACCGGTCGTAGAACGGAACCACCTCGGTGTCCCCCCAGGCGTCGGCCACGCCCACCCGGCCCAGGATTTCGATGATGTGCCCTTCAAAAAAGCCGGGGTAATACCAGGCGGTGCGCAGTTCGGTCCGCCAGTACTCCTTTTCACCGGGCCAGGGCCCGGCCGCGTCCGCGTACAATTCGATGCGCTGGCCGCGACTCGGCAGCAGCGTGTTGTTGCGCGTGTCATAGGCCAGTGACAACCCGATGCGCGACACCAGGGCGTTGCCCTCCTCGGCAAAGAGGGCCGAAGGCGCGTTGGCCGGATCCAACCGGATCAGGTCGCCCCGCCCCGGCAACGGCTCCCGCACCCAGCGTGTCGGGTGAAGCCCGGGATCCAGATCGATCCCCACGTTTTCCAACGTGTAGTTGATCCCGCCGATGAAAAAGTCGCTCCAGAGGGTTCGGCGCAGCCCGAGGCTGATGCCCGTGCGGGTTTCATCGTACAGACCGCCGAAGCTCTGGTAGGCCAGGTCCCGGTGGTACAGGTCCACGCTGAAACTGAGTTTCCGCCCGAACAACCACGGTTCGACGAAACTCATGATGTAATCCTGGCGCTCGGTGCCCACCTGGAGGCGCAGGCGAAACTTCTGGCCGCCTCCCGAAAAGGTGGGCGGATGAAACAGGTCGAAGTTCCCCTGCGTAAACTCCACAAAGCCCACCAGCGCGTCCACGGAACTGAATCCGGCGCCCAGGGTGATGTTGCCGGTGTTTTTCTCCTCCACCGCCACCAGGAGGTTCCGGCGGGTGGGAATGTCGGTGGGTTCGGGCTTCAATTCCACCTTCTCGAAGTATTGCAAACCCTTCAGGCGCGCCTCGCTGAGTTTCACCGCCACCATGTCGAACGGTTCGCCCGGTGCCACCGCCAGTTCGCGCCGGATCACGCGGTCCTTGGTCTTGGTGTTGCCGCGGATGTCAATCTTCTCGATGAACACCTTCTGGCCCTCGTTGATGATGTACTCGAGGTCCATGGTGTTGCTCTCGGTGTTGGGGATCCGGCGGACCCGCAGGTTGGGCGAGCTGGCGTTGACGTCAATGTAGCCCTGCGCACCGTAGAAGTTCTCGATCGCCACCAGGTTGTTGGACATCCCGGCCGGGGTGAAAACCTCACCGGGTTTCATGGTGAAGGCCCGGTGCAGGGCGCGCGTATCATACCAGAGCCGGCGCGCCTCCGTGTCCGAGGGCGGCTTCGGATCCGGTTTGAAGTCCGGCGCCACCGCGTTGGTCGGCAGCAACGTCGTGCCCACGAACCGCACGCTGCCCACCTTGTACGGCTGTCCCTCGAAGATCTCGAACCGCACGATCATGCGGTCCGGCCGGGGGTATTCCAGCTTCACGTCCCGGATCTCGAAATCAATGTAGCCGTGCTGCCGGTAAAACTCGGCCAGCCGTTCCCGGTCCTCGTCGAGTTCCTCGTCCTTGTAATAGCCGCTGCCGGTCAGCCAGGAGAACATCCAGTGCCGTCGCGTCTTGATCACCTGGGCCAGGCCCTTCCGCGTCGGCCGGAACAGCCGGCCCCAGAAACTCACCCGCTCCGGAAAGGCACGGGCACCGACAAACTCGACCTGCTCGATTTTGATCTTCGGACTTTCCTGGATCTCGAAGGTGACGGAGGCGCGTCCCGCCGCCTCGTCAATGTTGACCACGTACTGCACCCGCGTGTTGGGATAACCCTTGCTCTGATAAAGCTTCTGAATCTCCTGGCTGTCGGTGAAGAGCTTGCGCTCGATCAAGGGCTGGCCCGCCTGCGAGCTGATCCGTTTGCGCAACCGCGCATCGCTGAACTTGGTGTTGCCCCGAAACCGGATCTCCGTCAGGCGCGGATTCCCCTGCACCACGTAGGTCAGCACCAGCCCCTCCTCGGTGCGATCCGCCAGCACGCGGATGTTGTAGAACTGGCCGGTGGCGTAGAGGCTCCGGATGTCCTCGTCCACGGCCGCCGGCCGGTAGACGTCGCCGGGTTTGACCCGGATGTGAGCCCGGAGCATGGCATCGCTGACGGCCGGCGGACCCACATGACGCACATCCACCCGCACCACCTGGAGCTCCTGCTGGCCGAACGGGGCCAGTTGCCCGTGCACCGGAACGGTCCAACCGATCAGACAGGCCAGCAGAAGAATGCGCAGCAGGGCGTGCATGGTCAGGGCGCGGGCGGCAGATCCTCGGCCTCCACCTTGGCCACGCTCTCGAACCGCGTGTAGGGACGCAGAAACACCAGGTCAATCTCCCCGGTGGGACCGTTCCGCTGTTTGGCGATGTACAGTTTGACAGGGATGGATTCCTGATCGAAATCGCGGGCCGGATCGTCCTCCTCACGACCCTTGGTGTCCCGGTACAAAAGACCCACCACGTCGGCATCCTGTTCGATGGCGCCGGACTCGCGCAGGTCGGACAATCGCGGGGCCTCGCCGGCGCCGCGCTTCTCCACGTCCCGGTTCAGCTGGCTCAGCACGATCACCGGCACGTTCAGCTCCTTGGCCAACGCCTTCACGCCGTTGGAGATGTCGGCGATCTCCTGCTGCCGGTTCTCGGCCCGCCGCGAGGTGGAATGCAGCAGCTGAAGGTAATCAATGACGAACAACCGGATTCCATGCTGCTGCGCCAGGCGCCGCGCCTTGGCCCGCAACTGCAGGATCGAAAGCCCCGAGGTGTCGTCAATGTAAAGGGGTGCACCCGCCAGCTTGCCCGCCGCGGTGGTCAGCCTGGGAAAATCCCGTTCGGCCAGGAACCCCTCGCGCAGATTCCGCAAATTGACCCGCGCCCGCGAACAAAGCAACCGCATCACCAGCGACTCGGCCGTCATCTCCAGGCTGAACACCGCCACCGGCAGCCGCAGGTCAATGGCCACGTGCTCGGCAATGTTCATGGCCAGCGAGGTCTTGCCCACGCTCGGCCGGGCCGCAATCACGATCATCTCCCCGCCGTGCAAACCCGTCGTCAGCCGGTCCAGATCGGGAAACCCGGTGGGCAACCCGCTGAGCATGCCCTTCTGGGTGTAGAGCTTCTCGATCTTGCCGATCGCATCCCGCACCAGCTCGCGGATCGGCACCGTGCCACCTTCCACCCGCTCCTCGCTGATCCGCAGGATGTCGCGCTCCACCTCGTCCAGCAGCTCCTCGACGTTCCCCTCGTACTCGAAGACGCGACCAATCACACCCGTGCAGGTCTGGATCAGCCGGCGCAGCAGGTACTTCTCGTAAACAATGTTCGCGTAATAGGCCAGGTTGGCGGCCGAGGGAACGGCATCCGGCAGCGACGCCAGATAGGCCAGCCCGCCGGCCATCTCCAGCCGGTTGACCGGTCCACCCTGCCGGCCGTCGTCCCACGGCGGGGCATCCTTCAACCGCTGCTGCAGCGTGATGACGTCGATCGGCTCACGCTGCTCGAACATCTCGATCAGCGTCCGGTAAATGATCTGATGCCGCGGATCGTAAAACACCTCCGGCTGCGCCTTCAGCAGCTCGAGGCTCTCACCCATGCACGGATTGGGCGACAACAAGATGCACCCCAGCACGCCCCGCTCGGCCTCCAGCGAGTGCGGAGGCAGCCGGTCCGTGCCCGTCACCGACGGCGCAGAAGGCCGGCGACGCCGGCGCGACTTCAAATCGGCTTCGACTGTGCCCGGGTCACTCATCCGTCACATGAAACAATTCCGGCGGCAGGCCCACAGGCCATTCCGGATTCGCACCGCCGGCCCGGTATTCAATCGCACCCTGCGAAAGCGGACAAGGAGAGAATCTTCCCCCGGCTGCATGCAACCGGCACACCCCCCCCGTGCAGGCTCGAACCGCGACCCTTGCGCCCCCTCTGCCCGGGCCTCCCACCTTCCCTCACCCCGTCCCACCGGCGCATCGGGCCACCTCCGCGCAAGGTCCCCACGCCGGGCGATCAGCCGCCCAACCAGCGGGCTGGCGGGCTTGTTTTTTCAGCGCAAAGGGCCTAGGTTGACCCCATGAAGCACGGGGTCGTGCCAGTGCAGATCCGCGGGCTTTGGCCCAATCAGAGTGGTTGCGCCCTGTTCATCGGGAACGAAGACAAGGTCTTTATCATCAATGTGGACCCGTGGATGGGAAAGACCATCAGTGACTTCATCCACCAACGCGTGCCCGAACGACCCCTCACGCATCACCTCATGCTCAGCATCTTCAAGGGGTTCGGCATCACCGTCGAGCGCATCGTCATCACCGAACTCAAGAACCAGACCTTCTACGCACGCCTGATCCTCCAGCAGGAAAACGAGCTGGGCCGCAAACTCGTGGAGCTGGACGCCCGCCCGAGCGATTGCCTGGCCCTGGCCGTCGCCTTGAAAGCCCCGATGTACGTCACGCGCGAGCTCTTCGATGAAATGGAGGACATGAGCGAGCACCTCCAGCGCATCAACGACCAGGAGGAACTGGAATAACCTCACCGGTTCCGGACCGCTCCCCATGCGTGCCTCCGCCACGCCGACCTCGCCCGTCGTTCTCGTCTGCGGCGACGATTCCGTCACCGTGAAGGAACGGGCCCGTCAAATCTTCGAGGCCTGGGGCGGAGGCCGCCAGCTGGGCGACGAAATCCTGGACGGCGCGGTGGCAACCGCGGCCGAGGCAGTCTCGGTGATCGAGCGAACCCGGGAGGCCCTTCAAACCCTCCCCCTGCCCGGCTCCACCAAGGTCGTCTGGCTGCGCAACTGCTCCTTCCTGGGCACCGAACGCCCGGGGGACACCGTGGCCGTCACCGAGGTCCTCAACGCCTGGGCACGCGAACTCCAACAGTTCGACTGGCGCGGCGTGCGCCTGCTCATCAGCGCCGGCAAGGTGGACCGCCGCCGCAGCTTCTTCAAGGTGCTCGATCAGATCGGACAGGTCGAAATCCACACCGGTTGGACACCGGAAGACCGGGACTGGCCAGAGCGGGCCGCCCTCTGGATCCGGAACCGTCTGGGCAGCGCCGGATACGAGATCGAGGAGGAAGCCCTCGCCGCGTTCGTCAGCAAGGTCGGGCCCTCCCTGCCCTTGCTGCAGAGCGAACTCGAAAAACTCTGCCTCTACGTCGCCCCGCGCAACCGCATCACCGCGGCCGACGTCGAAACCATCACCGTCCGAAACCCGACCGCCCAGGCGTTCGCACTGGCCGACGCCGTCGGCGCCCGTGACCTGCCGCGTGCCCTCCGATGCCTCGAAGAAGAACGCCGCTCAGCCGCCGGCGAGTCCGACCGCAGCGGCATCGGCCTCCTGTACGGCCTCATCACCAAGATCCGCGCCATGCTGCTGGCCCGTGACCTCGCCGAACGCGGTTGGATACATCCGCGCCTCGAATACGCCGCCTTCAAAGCCCGCCTCCAAAAACTCCCCGCCGAAGTCCTGCCCACCGACCGCCGCCTCAACCCCCTCGCCATCCACCCGTTCGTCCTGCACAAGGCCCTCCAAGACGCGCAAAACTACTCAAGCGTCGAGCTGGTGCGGGCGATGAAATACCTGGAGGAATGCAATCGGGCCCTGGTCGGCAGTCGGCTCGATCCCGACCTGCTGCTCCAGCGACTGCTGGTCCGCATCATGGCCGGGAGCCGACCCGTGCCGAGCCCCGAGCCCACAGCCATCCCATCATGAGTCTGCCGCCAGCCAAGGTCCTGGTCATGGTGAGCGGTCGGGATGTCCGGCTCCGCATCACCGGCCACGCCAACTTCACCGCTGCCCCGGACTTCAAGGCCCTCGTCCACGGCCTCCTCCAAAAAGGCTACCGCAGGTTCAAAGTGGACCTGAGCGACTGCGTACTGTTGGACAGCACCTTCCTGGGGATCCTCTGCCGCTTGGGCATCCAACTTCACCAGTCCGGCGACCCGGAAGCAGCAGTGGACCTGCTCAATCCCACTCCACGCGTCGCCCAACTCATCGAAGGTCTCGGCGTGACCGATTACCTCCGCATCATACAGGAGCCACGGACCATCGCCGGCACTTCCAACGGCACCGAAACCATCCTGGGAACCGCAGTGACCGATCGCATGGAGCTGGCCCGCACCAGCCTCGAAGCCCATCAAGCCCTCATGGCGGTCAACCCGGCCAACCAGTCCCGCTTCAAAGACGTGACTCGCTTCCTCCAGGAAGACCTTCAGAAGCTCGAAGAAGCCCGCAACCAGCCGGGCGGCACTTCCACTTGAAGACACTCCCCCCGCCACGCGCGCCCGCAGGCCAAAACCAGACACCGTTCTTCCCGGCACCCCGCCGGCTCACGTCCCGACAGGCACACCCGGTTCGGAACACCCTCCCCGCCCGTAGAACGCACGAGCGCCGGCGGGGCTGCCAAGGACCTTCCCCGCCTCAGACCGGTCTGTAAAGCGCGACCCTGCCCCCGGCGTCCCAGGCTCGGGCACGCTGAAACGAAGCAGTCCCCCCAACCGGAGGTCTCGCAGCGAGAAGAGGCGAGGGGTGCCGGCTCGCGCTCGACTCACGAGCAAGCCCCGCAGCCGCGCTTCTGACGCTTGTGCGCTGCGCCAGCGGGACCGTCCCTGGCGAAGTCCGCGTCCTCGGGCCTCGCTGAAAGGGCGGGCAAAGGACCCGCCACTTACTCAGGCCTTGTCCTCACGACAAGGCGCGGTCCATCAGGGCCTGAATCTCACGCTTGCCCTTGGCCCCCACCATCTGCCCGATCACTTCGCCGTTCTTGAAGAGCAAAAGCGTGGGAATCGCCTGCACCCCGTACTTTGCAGCCAGGTTGCTTTCCTGGTCCACATCCACCTTCCCGATGCGCACCCGGCCCTGGTACTCCTCGGCCAGCTCGTCCAAGAGCGGCGCAATCATCTTGCACGGACCACACCAGCTGGCCCAGAAATCCACCAGGATGGGCGTGGGCGACTTCAAAACCTCCTGCTCGAAGTTCTGCCCCGTCAACGTGACGATCAAAGGGGAAGCCATCGTACGAATCCTCTCTTTCCGGTCAGACCAGACCTTCCTTCAAACCCCATTCGGACCTGCACGGCTCAACTCACTCGAGCGGCAGCAGGAACCCCAGGTACACCACCGAAAGCAGGGCAAGGACCCCGGCCACGATCGCCCCGATGGCCAGTCCCTGGTCCACGCCCGAGACCGCAGGGGCCACGGGCGCCCGCTGTACCACGGGTGGGGCAGCCGTGCGAGGGGCCGCCGCCGGGGCAGCAGCGGCTGCCGGGGCCGGCCGTGCACCCGCCGCAGGAGCGGCAGCAGCCGGTGCGGCCGCAGGCGCCGCTGCCGGTGCTGGCGTGGGTGGTGCGGCCGGCCGCGGCGCGGCGCCCGGCCCAGCGGGCGGCAACGTGGGCAGCTTGATGGTCGGCGCGGCCGTCGGTTTGGGCGGCAAGGTGATCCGCACGGTTTCCTTCTTCGGCTGGACCTTGCCCGTCTCCTTCTTCGGAGGTACGGCCCCGCCCGGCAAATTTGGGATGTTCTCGGCCATACGAAAAGACCAGCCCGAACCTAAGCCGCCCCTCCGGCCCTGTCAAACGCGAAACCGGAACCGCAACAAAAACCTCGCCTCCTCTCGAACCGGCCTTTGCCCACTGCCTTCACGAGCGGGGCGACCCCGCCACCCAGCCAGCCGGAACGGACGCCGACCCCCCCGGAGACCCGGCCCTCTTCACGGGGCTGGCGATTGACTCGCCGTAAGCGCCTCCCTTACTCTGCCCATGCTCTCCGAAACGAGGCTCCGCACCAGACTCTGCAACGGAAGTCAAAAGAGAAGACTTGGAAGCACGCACCCCCAACTGGTCCGCATCGAACAGCGAAGGTGATACCAATTGTCCATGATTCGCACCTGCCTGACCGGCACGAACCATCGGCCGATCCTATCGCCGGAATCGCCTGCCGGAGACGCGACACCGGAACGGCAACAGGAAAGGCCAAAGTTCGTAACCCGAAGACACGCTGAGAAAGGAGGTGAACTCGCTGACGAGCCGGCTCCAGCCCGGACGAGAACCCCGAGCGGAAACATTCGCAAGCCTCCAGACCCGCGAAAAGGTTTCCGGCGCCGCCGCGCCGGGTCACAAGAATCCGCACAAAGGCAAACCGCAAACGGCAGAACGGACCATGAAAACAACGAACCAAGCCCTCCACAGCATGGCCCGGGACATTCACGGACGTCCCGGCACATCCTCGGCAACCGCGGCCGCGCGGTTGCTCTGCTTCGCGACCCTCGGATGGTCGTTGCTGACCGCGCAAGGCTGGCAGGTCACCGGCCTGTACAACACCGGTGTGGACGATTCCGGCAACGTCCTGCCGGTCACCAGCGCGGACCCGCACTACAGCGTGACTTTTTACACCGACACCGGCCCCGCCTACATCCGGCCGGTGGTGTTCCACTTTGGGGATCCCAACTGGCAGGCATGGATCACTCCGCCACCCGGATCGGCCTGGGTCGGCCCCACCGCGACGACCGACATTTACCCATACGATGATCCCGGGTGGTATGTTTACACACTGCGCTGGTGGCTCGACCCGGGCGGATGGGACCTTTCTCTGTTTCGCCTCAGTGGATTCTGGGCTTCGGACAACAACTCGACCATTTATCTCAACGGCCAAGCGACCGCCTATTGGCGGGATGATTGGGGATTTGTTTCTCTCCAGTATTTCGAGCTGGATGGCCTCGTGGCCGGAGAGAACACCTTGGAGTTCCACGTGAACAACGGATGGGGGCCGACCGGCCTTCTTGTCAGCGGCCTGCAGGTCAGCGGGCCCATGGGAGCTGTGCTGCTGGACGGCGGCTCTACGCTCGCACTCCTGGCCGCCGCACTGGCATTGATCAGTGGGCTCCGACCGCAAACGCCTCCACACAGGGTATGCACCTGAAGAGGCCGCCGGGACCCGGAGCGCGCAGCGGACCGCGTCCGCTGTGGGTCACATGACCCTCCGACGCATAAACCCGTTTCGACCGGCTCGCAAAGGGCGGGCGTCCGGAAATCCTGACGCCCGCCTCTTCCATCGCGCCTCTTCCATTCCCCGGCTCACCCGCGCATCAACCCTCCGCTGCCCGGGCCACCCACGGACCCTGGCAGGCGCGTCCGGAAGCGGTCATCCGTGGGGGCGCCTCTGCGGGTACCTGAGTCTCTCCGCAGGACCTCATCTTGGGCGTCTGGTCGGTCCGTTTCGTGGCGCGCCCGGTTGCCCTTGGCATGGTGCCGGCAGGCGTGCCGCACTCATGAGCCGGGCCCGCGATCGCCCCAGGGGCTGACCATCCCCATGCCGCGCTTGTGAGTTGCCTCGGAAGCTCGCAACCCGCAGGCTCGAGTCATGCCTACCCGGTTGTCATCCGAGCGCAGGGCTCCGCGGCCCGCAGCAGCTCGGGCTTTCATGGCCGGCTGGTTGCTTGCGTTTCCGGCGCTCTGCGCCACAGCCGGGAAAGAATCCCCCTCTCCAAAGCCGGAAGACTGCGCGGCCGTGCTCGAACCCATCCGCCAAAAGGCCGGTCTGCCATCGTTGGCCGCGGCCGTCGTCATGCAGGACCGTTGTGTGGCCCTCGGGGCCACCGGCCTTCGAAAGGCCGGAGGCCGGAACCACGTGACCCCGGAAGACAAATACCACCTCGGTTCGCTCACCAAATCCATGACCGCCACTCTGGCGGGAAGCTTGGTGACGCAGGGCAGGATACGGTGGGAAACCACCCTGGCCGAGGTTTTTCCCGACCTGGCACCGCGATTCGATCCGGCGTATCGGGGCGTCACGCTGTTGCAGCTTCTCGCCCATCGCGGCGGTGTGGCGGCCTCACTGGAGGAGGGCGGACTTTGGGCACGCTTGTGGGACCGAGCGGAGCCTCCGCGCGCCCAACGCAGGTATCTGCTCGAACAGGTGCTCTCCCATCCGCCCGCCGTACCGCCCGGCTCCCGCTTTCTCTATTCCAACGCAGGTTATGCCATCGCTGGCGCCATGCTCGAACAGGTGACCGACACCCCCTGGGAAACGCTGATGCGCAGGGAACTCTTCGAGCCGCTGGAGATGGCTTCAGCAGGGTTCGGTCCGCCTGCGAGCCCCGGCAGGGAAGATCAACCCTGGGGCCACGTCCCCGAAGGCGACACGTTTCGCCCCGTCCCGCCCGGCCCGCGCGCGGACAATCCCCCCGCCATTGCGCCGGCAGGAGCCGTCCACAGCTCGCTGCCGGATCTGGTCCGGTATGTGGCCTTCCATCTACGGGGTGCCCGGGGCGGGGAACCTCTCCTGCCACGGCACGTGTTCGAGCGCCTGCACCGGCCGGTCGGCGACGACACGCATGCCCTCGGCTGGATCGTGGTTCACCGCGACTGGGCCGGTGGAAATGCGCTCACTCACAGCGGGTCCAACACCACTTTCTTCGCCGTGATCTGGATGGCGCCGGCGCGGGATTTCGGCCTGGTGGTGGCGTGCAACGCCGGTGGACCACGAGCCGAACAGGCCTGCGACCGCGCAGCCTGGGAATTGATCCGGCGATACCTTCTCCGGCCCGACTCTGCCGCCCCCTGAACGGCGAAGGGATGCACCGCCTTCGAAGACCTCCAGGCGCCAAACCGAATTTGGAGTGGCCACCGACCCGCACCCGCGATTCAATGGCCCAAGGTAGCCGGGCAGCAGACCCGGATCGGTACCGGGACACCGCCGGCACCGCTTGAATCCCGGGAGAAAGGTCCGACCCATGTGGCAACGATGGCTTTGGACAATCGGCCTGGCGGCCGGCACGCTGGCCGCGCAGGAGAAGGTGATTCCCCTCTACGAAGGCCCTGCTCCCGGCTCAGAAGACTGGACCCACTCCGAGCGGGAAAGCGTCTCCAACCTCTGGAACACACGCATCGTCTTCAACGTGTCGCACCCCACACTGACCTGGTTCGCCCCCGACCCGTCCCAGGCCAACGGGACCGCTGTGATCATCTGCCCCGGTGGCGCGTTCTTCGCCCTTTCGATCGACAGCGAGGGCCATGACGTGGCCCGTTGGCTGGCCGCCCGGGGTGTGTCCGCGTTCGTGCTGAAGTACCGCCTGGTGAAATGCGAGACGGACGATCCCACCCGCGAAATCATGACACGCGGACCGCTCGACCAGGTGGTGGCGCCGGTGGTCAAACTGGCGCTGGCCGACGGGTTGGCCGCCGTCCGGCATGTGCGCCAGCATGCAGCGGAATACAAGGTCAATCCCCGGCGCATCGGGATCATGGGGTTCTCCGCCGGCGGCACCGTGGCCACTTCGGTGGCCTACAACTATGACGCCGCCAGCCGGCCCGACTTCGTCGCGCCGATCTATCTCGCGTACCACTGGGTGCCGCGGGAGAAAGGTGTGCCCGCGGACGCGCCGCCCCTCTTCATCCTGGCCGCCACGGACGATCCGCTCCGGCTGGCGCCGCACAGCGTCGAGCTCTACCAGGACTGGACCCGGGCCGGCCAAGCCGCCGAACTCCACCTCTACGAACGCGGTGGACACGGCTTCGGCATGCGCAAACAGAACCTCCCCAGCGACCGCTGGATCGAACGCTTCGCCGAGTGGCTGGCGATGCACGGTTGGATGAAACCGGCCGGCAAACCCTGAACCCACACGATCGGGACCGAAGGTGGCCCGACCACGGACAGGCCGCCGCACCTGCCCGCACTCGGAAGAACGAACCGCCGGCCCACGCCGGACTCCATCACACCAGTTGCCCGGTGGCGTCAGCCTGGTCCACCCCGGCGAAACCACCCCCGATGGGGCCGGCCCGCATCCGTTCCCGGCGGAGATCGCAAGAGAATCGGCAAAAACTCGGCTATTCGTTCGATTGACTCGACAGGCTTCCGGTTGCATAAGGGCTCCATGAAGAACGGGCGAAGTCTGAGCCGTCGTCAGTTCCTGAAAGCCGCCGGACAAGGTTCTCTCGGGGTGGCTGCGGGACTGGCCCTGCCGAACATCTTTCTGAACCGCACCAAGGCCGCCACGGGCCAGAACCCCTCGGAATTCATCCGGGTTGGATTCATCGGGACCGGTGGCCAGGGCATGAGCAACCTCCGCGCCCTCATGAAAAACGCGGTGGCGGTCTGCGACGTGGACAAAAACCACCTGGAGAATGCCCGGCGCGCCGTCGAGAAGGCAACCGGCCGCAACCCGGCCGTTTACTCGGACTACCGGCGGTTGCTGGAGGACAAATCCATCGACGCCGTCTGCATCAGCACGCCCGATCACTGGCACGCCCTGCCCGCCATCCATGCGTGCGAGGCCGGCAAGGACGTCTACGTGGAAAAGCCGCTCACGCTCACCATTCACGAGGGCCGGGTGATGCGCGCAATCGTCCGGCGCACCGGGCGCGTGCTCCAGACCGGCAGCCAGCAACGATCCGACACGCGCTTCCGCCGCGCGATCGAGCTGGTCCGCAACGGGCGCCTCGGCCGGATCAAGCGCGTACTCGTGGGCCTGACCGGCGTCAACTGGACCAATGAACCGCCCGTACCCGACTCGGAGCCCCCGCCCGAGCTCGATTACGATTTCTGGCTCGGCCCGGCCCCCTGGCGTCCCTACAACAAACACCGCGTCCATTACTACTTCCGCTTTTTCTGGGATTACTCCGGCGGCCAGATGACCAACTGGGGCGCCCATCACCTCGACATCGCCCAGTGGGGACTCGGGATGGACGGCTCCGGCCCCGTCGAAATCCGGGGCACGGGCGAATACGATCCGGAAAAGCGGTTCGAGGTCCCCGTGGCTTTCTCGGTCACTTACAGATACGTCAACGGCGTCCTCGTGGAGTGTCGCAGTCCGGGGGCGAAGGTTCGGGAGCTTCTTCCGGGCCGCGAAAAGGAGGCCCGGTCCATCCTCAATGACAAGGACGAGTTCACCGGATGCATTTTCGAAGGGGAAAACGGCCTGCTTTACATCAACCGCGGTGCCCTGGCCACCTGGCCCGAGGAAATCCTGGAAGAACCGATCGGCGACAAGGACCTGCGCGTCTACGAAAGCCGGAACCATCACCAGAACTGGCTGGACTGCATCCGCACGCGCAACCTGCCGATTTGCGACGTGGAAGTGGGCCATCGCTCCGCCACGGTGTGTCACCTGGGCAACATCGCCATCCGTTCCGGCAAAGTGATCCGCTGGGACCCGGACACCGAACGGATCCTCGACGCCGAACTGGCGCAGTGGGTCTCCAAGCCTTATCGGCCACCTTGGAAACTGCCGGAGATCTGAGGAACCAGCCGGTGCGGGACTGAGAAACGGCGCCGCTCACAGACGGCGCACCCGCCCATGCGGCCACAAGATCCCGGTTGTGGTCCACCAGCGGGACACCCGGGTCCATGCTGAAGTGGCCGGTCCGGCCTTCAGAGCTCGGAGGTGAAACGGTACCGGCCCGAGCCCACGCGGAGCACCAGCTCGTCTCCCGACCGGCCCTGCACCTCCACGCCCGGTGCCTGCGCCACCGGTTTACCGCTCTCCCGCACCAGGCCGGGATCGCGCGCCGGCACGTGCACAAACGCCGTGGTGTTGGGCGGCACGAGCACCTCCAGCTCCAGCCGTTTGCCGTCCAGACGCCATCGGCTTTCAATCCGGCCGCGGATGGAATCGTAGGAGGCGGACACGCGATCCAATCCCTCTCCCGCACGCGGGATCAGCGGTCGAATCCGGATGGTTTGGAACCCGGGGCCCTCGGTGTCGATGCCCGCGGCCCGGCTGTACAACCACTCGGCCACGCAGCCGAGCCAGTAGTGATTGAAGGAGTTCATGCCGGGATCCTGGAAGCCGCGATCCGGAGTCCACCCGTCCCAGCGTTCCCACATGGTGGTGGCGCCCCAGATCACCTGTTGCAACCACGAGGGATAGGTCTTGTTGAGCACCATGCGCCAGGCCAGTTCCGGATGACCGGCCTTTTCCAGCGCAAACAGCACAAAGGGCGTCCCCAGAAATCCCGTGGCCAGGTGCCAGTCCTGTTCCTCCACCGTCTTCACGAACGCCCGGGCCACCTTTTCCTTCATGGACTCGGGTACCAACCCCAGTCCAAAGGCCAGCGCGTAGAACGTCTGACCGGTCTCGCCCCGGCCGTCCACAATGCGGCCGTCCTCCTGGATGAACCGCTGCACGAAGGTCGTGCCGATCCGCCCGGCCAGTTGCGCGTAACGCGCGGCGTCGTTGGTGCGGCCCAGCGCCGCGGCGATCTCGGCCATCACGCGTGCGGTGTAGAAGTAATAGGCCGTGCCGATCACCTCCGAGTGCTGCGGGCCGGCCAGCCGGAGCCAGTCGCCGTAGGCGCCCGTGCCGCGGACATGATTGGTGCTGGTCCGCTCCAGATGGTCCATGTACCGCTGCAGCGCCGGATAATGGCGTTCGAGCACGCGCGTGTCCCCGTACATCCGCCACATCTGCCAGTTGCAGATCGGGCCGGCGTCGGCCCAGCCGGTGTTGCCGAACCCCACCACGTTGATGTGCGGGGCCACGTCGCCAAACGCACCGTCCTCCCGCTGGGAATCCTCACAAAGGTCCACGAGCCATTTGGTGTAAAAAGCCGCCGCATCCATGTTGTAGCAGGCGGTCTTCATGAAGACCTGGGCGTCACCGGTCCAGCCGGCCCGCTCGTCCCGCTGGGGACAATCCGTCGGGACGTCCAGAAAGTTGCCTTTCTGGCCCCAGACGGTGTTGAGCACGAGCCGGTTCACCAGGGGGTCGGGGCAATCGAACCCGGCGGTTCGGGCCAGGTCGGAATGGACCACGATGCCGGTCACGTCGGACGGCAGCGGACGTTCCTCCAGGCCGGTCACCTCCACGTAGCGGAACCCGTGGAAGGTGAAGTACGGCTCGTAGGCACGGCGCTCGGGACCGGCCAGGTAGTAGGTGTCCGTTGCACGAGCCGCACGCAGGTTTTCCGTGTAAAGAGTACCGTCGGGATTGAGCATCTCGGCATGTCGAACCACGACCTTCTGTCCCGGCCGGCCCCCGGCACGCAGGCGCACCCAGCCGACCATGTTCTGGCCGAGATCGAAAACATACACCCCCGGTTTGGGTTCGGTGACCTTGAGCGCCGGGAGCTCCTCGATGCGGCGAATCGGTGGCCCGGGATGGGCCGTCAACAGCACCTGCACATTCGTGTCCACGGTGACCGGTCGCCAACCCTCGTCCCGGAAGCGCGGTGTGTTCCAACCCGGCATTTCCAGGCGCGCGTCGTAGACGCAGCCCATCAACAGGTCCGCCTCGCGAATCGGACCATGCGCGCCCTTCCAACTTCCGTCCGTCACCACCAGTTCGGTCGAGCCGTCGCGGTATTCGATGTGCAACTGCGCCAGGAAACGGGTCTGTTCGCCATAGTAGTGGCGGCGGCCGGTGAAGGCCAGGTAGCTGGCATACCAGCCATCGCCCAGAATCGCGCCCAGGACGTTCTCGCCCCTGCGCAAAAGGCCCGTCACGTCATAGCCGCGGTAGTGCACACGCTTGTGATAATCGGTCCAGCCCGGCGACAACACGTCGCGGTCGGGAGTCCGGCCATTGAGATGGAGCTCGTACACCCCGAGGGCGGAGGCGAACAGCACCGCGCGCCGGACCTCTTTGCTCACGATGAACGACTTGCGGAGATAAGCCGCCGGGCCCATGCGCGGCTCGTTGCGTGGCACCCGACCCCAAGGTGCCTCACCATAACGCGCGATCTCGGCAGCCGGTTGCCAATCAGCCGGCTCATCCAAAGTGGTCGCCCAGTCGTCAGACGCACGGGCACCGCTGCCCCATGAGCCGTCCACGGGTACGACCTGCGTGGCGCCGTTTTCGTACACGAGCACCAGCCGCCCCAACAGGCCGGCTGGCGTGGGATTCGAACCGCCGTTGCGCGCCCGAATCGCCAGCACGTTCGTCCCGGGCCGAATCCGGTCGGTCAGGTCCAGCGTGTACATCCTGCGCCAGTTCGAGCCATGACCCGCTTCACGACCGTTCACGAAGAGCGTGAAGGCATCGTCGGCGGCGATCACCATGACCGCCCTGCGCAGCGGCTGGCCGTCAAGCGTCCGGAACTGCCGGCGGAAGTAGGCCTCGCCAGGAGGTTGATCACCCGCACGGCTGCCGGGCAGCCAGATCCACACCGCGTCGTCCAACTTCAGCGCGTCCTCCAAGGCCGCCTGCCACGGTTCCCGTTCCGGTTCCACGTCAAAACCGATCCATTGCGCCTTCCAGTCCGCCCGGTCCAGCAGGCCCATCGTCCACCGGGCCGGCGCACTCCATCCCGTGACACGACCCTCTTGATCCCAGATCCGGACCTTCCAGAACACCGTCTGCGCCGACCGCAGGGGACGGCCGCGGTATTCCACATGCACGGTTTGATCGCCCGGCACCTTGCCGCTGTCCCAAAGGTCGCCCACGTCGCGGTCCAGCAACTCCTCGCACGAAGCCACCAGGACCTGCCACGCCGTTTGCCGAACCCCGCGTGCGCCTTCCGGGGCCTCCAGTCGCCAGCTCAGCCGCGGGCGCGGTGCCTCAACAGCCAACGGCTCCGCCTGATACTCGCATCGCAGGCCGGTGAGCCGAACCGGCCCCGACGTAACGGTCGCACGCCACCCAGTGCCGGAACAGCCCGCGCCCAGGCAAAGCAGCACAGCACACCCCGGGCTCAGAACAAACAGAGACAACGACCCCCAGCCCAATGGCTTCCTCATGGCGAGTACTTTCATGGTTGTCGGTTGCAGGACCCGGATCGCAGGGAAGGCGCAACCGCGCGCGCTTCCCATAAGGATACGGCCGGCCTTCCCATCCGTACCGAGAACCAGCGTATGCACCCGGCCGGCCCGAGAAAGCATATTTTCCAGCCCCCGCCACGCCCACCACCCCGAACGGTCAAACCCATCCGCCCCGGGCCAGCGTCAGTTTCGCGGGTCGGGAGATCCCGGAGGAGAACGGCGATCGAACGACTCGGTAATGAGGCTGCTCCGCGCCGGACCGCGGCGCAGGCGGCACCATCCCAGCATTACCCCCGCCGCCACAAGGCACAACACCCCAGCCCCCAAAAACCATGCTCGGGAACTGCCCCCGCTCCCGGCCGGCGGCACCTCGGCCAGTTGTGCGGCCGCCGAGGCCACGCCCTCCGGCCTCGTGCGTCCCTTACCCGCGCCCGGTTCCCGGGACGGCGACTCCAAGACTCCCCGGGCGGTCCCATTGCCGCTGTTCGTCTCCGCCGAGACGGGGCCGGGCGATTCGTCGATGGCAGGCGCCGCACCTGCTGGGGCACCGGGAGTGTCCGCCTCGACCCGACCAGCCACAGGCGCCGAGGACGCAGCCGGACCGGCCCCGGCCGTGGACTCACGGACTTCCCCAGCATTCTCCACTACGGCCTTGCCCGGATCTGCCGGCGGGGCAGTCGAAAGGCGGGCCTCCGACCGCGCTTCGTCCGGTCCGGCCGTCACGATAGGGCCGGTGGCAGGGCCGGATTCGCCGGCCACGGCAGCCTCCGCCCCCGCATGCACCCTTGGACCGGTTGCCGGCACGGAAGAGCCCGCCGTGACCTTGCCGGGGTGGGCAGGCTCGGCAGAGCTCTGCGCATGGTCTTCGCTTGTCTGTGCAGCCGGTTCGGGAGCCGACACGGGCCGGGGAGGCATCGGTGGTTCATGCTCCTCCGGCTCCGGGGTGGGGCCCGCCGAAGGCCGCGCGTTTGCAAGGGCGAGTGTCGCATGCGCAGGCGCCTGAGTGGTCACCCGGCTGGGTCCGGTCGCCGCAGCGTCCGCGTGCGGTTCGTCGCCGCGCCCGGCCGGTGGAGAAGCCGACTCACGTTCACCGCCCCGGGATTCGGCCAACCTTTGTGAGGCTGTCACCGCCGCATCCGCGTGCGCGACTGAGGGCAGGCCGTTCGTCGGCGTTCGCCCGGCGGTTGCTGCGCCGGCCGCCGGAGGCGGTTGACGGTCGCCCGGAGTTTCGGGAATTCGAATCCACCACGGCGGTTGCCCCACCGTATGAGCGATCCATCGGCCTTGCTCGGCGCGGAACACCAGCACCACCGGCTGGCGGTTGCGCCGTTGTTCGCGCCGGATGCGCCGAAGTGCCTCATTGACGGCCGCGTCAAACGGCGTCCCTACCAGGTCGCGCTCGCCGCTGCAAAGGATGATCAGATTGAACCGCGCCGAATTCGCAGACACGGTCTCGGCAAGAGGAAACACCACGCCGGGCTCGCCATGATGTTCCCAGGACCGGGCTTCCAGAAACGCCCGCAGTAGCCGCAGCACGTCGGGTCCCGATTCCGGTTGCCAGGTCTGCAGGGGGAACCGGCCCGTGGTGACCGAGTGATGAAACGTCCACACACCGATCGTGTCGCCGGGCCGCAAACGCTGATCGAAGCCGGATCGGAAAAGCTGTTCCAACGTCGCCAGGAGTCCTTCGCGCCGCGGGGCCATGTCCGCCGATGTCTCGATGGCCAGCAGCCACCGCCCCTCTTGCGGACCCGCCTCGGCAGCGCCGAGCATCCCGCCGCCCGCAGCCATGCCGGCCCCGAGCAAAAGCAGGCCCACCCACCACACAGCACGCCGGCAGACACCCACGACAAACCGGGCCCGGCACGCCGGTTTCATCGGCGATTCTGGAAGCGGGATTGCTCCCGCCGGTTGAGCTGTTCCAGCTCCGCCCTCTCGTCTGCCAACGCCGTCCGCACATGGCAGATGAACTGTTCGCACGACCACGTCCATGCTCCAAACGCCTCCACGGTCTGTCGTTCCGCGATGTCCTCGGTCACCACCAACACCTCTCCCCAGGCCACCAGACGCGCCGCGGTCCGTTCGATGAGAGCGTCGGCGGTCTGTCCCGGTGCCGAGTAGATTACCTCGATCCCCGCCCCATCCCGCGGCGGGGCCGGACCGCGACGGTATCGCGCATCGAAGAACACGGTCACGGGCGTGCCCGTGGCGTCCTGGTACCGGGTCAGGATCCGGATGAGCTCTTCCCGGGCCTGTGCGGAATGCCGGGGACGACCCGCAGCCACCTCTGGCCACTGGTGCAGAAGGCTGTAACCGTCAATCAAAATGCGCACGGGCGTCACAAGCAGACGATACCCCGCCCGTGGAATCCGGCAACGGCGAAACCACAGGGGCGGAACGGCCCGCGCCCCGGCCGCTCCCGGCCGCAGCCTCACCAAAAAAAAACGCCCGACCCTGGCCGGATCGGGCACCAAAAGATGGGGATCTCATCGGCCTCCGGGGCACCGTACCCCCGGGCGGCCCTCACGTCAGCACGATCTTGTCACCTTCTTTCAACGTGACAATCGCCTTCTTCCAGTCCGGTGACTTGCCGGCCTGATGCGTGCGTTGGCGGCGCAATTTGCCGCGCATGTTCATGGTGTTGACGCGGACCACCTTGACCTTGAAAAGCTCCTCCACGGCCTTCTTGATCTGGTACTTGTTGGCCCGCTTGTCCACCACGAAGGTGTACTGGTTGTATTTCTCGCTCTGACGCGTGCCTTTCTCGGTCAGACGCACCGTTTTGACAATCTCAAAGCTGTTCATGGCTCATGCACAGGGTTGCGGGCCGGGGCATGACCGGCCCCGATCCTCGTCAGTCCTCCTCGCGCAGCCGTTCCTGCACCTTCTCGAACGCCGCCCGCGTAAACAGCAGCGTGTCCGGCCGCAACACGTCATACGTGTGCAGATTCTCCCCCGTGGTCACTTCCACAAACGGGATGTTCCGCGAAGCCAGCAGAAGGTTTTCATCGGGCGGACTGGCCACCACCAGGACCGTGCCCCTGACTTCCAGTGTCTTGAGCACGTTGAGGAAGTTGCGGGTCTTGTGGTTGGGCAGTGACAGTTCGTCCACCACGATCACGTCACCGGCCTTCAACCGTTCGGTCAACGCCTTGCGCAACGCCAGGCGCTTGGTCTTGGCGTTGATCTTCAGGGAAAAATCACGCGGCTTGGGACCGAAAACCACACCGCCACCCCGCCAGAGGGGCGACTGGAAGGAGCCGGCACGCGCCCGGCCGGTGCCCTTCTGGCGCCACGGTTTCCGACCCGTGCCGGCCACCTCGCCCATGGTCTTGGTGCAGGCGGTGCCCCGCCGCCGGTTGGCCAGATGCGCCACCACCACATCGTGCACGGCCTGCGTGCCGCGCATCCCTTCCACCAGCGGGAAGGTCACCTCGAGTTCGCCCTGCGGTTTGCCCAGGGTGTCTTTGACGACGAGTTTCATGGGACAAAACTTGCGTTTTTACTTCTTGGCAGTCTTCTTGGCCGCGCTCTTGGGCTTGGCCTCCGCAGCGGCCCCGGCCGACACGGCCGACTTGCCCCGGACCGTGCCCTTGGGCCGCTTCTTCGCCTCGCGAATGATCACATAATCCCCGTTCGCCCCGGGAATGGAGCCCTTGATCAGCAACAGATTCTCCTGTTCCCGCACCTGCAGGATCTCCAGGTTCTGCACTGTCCGGCGCACCTGACCCATGTGGCCCGGCATCCGCATCCCACGGCGCACCGTGCCGGGAAACAAACGCTGACCAATCGCACCCGGCCGGCGATGCCAGCCCTTGGCCCCGTGTGAGGCGTCACCCCCGCGGAACCCGTGCCGCTTCACCACACCCTCGAACCCGCGCCCCTTCGTGATGCCAATGGCATCCACGTAATCCCCCGGGGCAAAGATGCCCGGCCCGATCAGGTCACCCGGCTTCACCGGCAGCGAAAAGTCCCGGAACTCACGAATCCGGCGCACCGCCGTCAGCAGCACCGGCTGCCGGCTCTCCCCCTCGGGCACCGCCACACCATGCTTCTTCAAATGGCCCAGGAGGGGCTTGTTGAGGCGCTGCAGCTTCTGATCACCAAAGGCCAGCTGCACGGCGTTGTAACCGTCCGTCTCCTTCGTCTTGCACTGCAGCACCCGGTTCGGGCCGGCCAGCACGATCGTCACCTGCTGGAGAACGCCGTTGGCGTCGTAAATCCGTGTCTGGCCGAGTTTTCTGCCGATGAGACCGATCATAAGCCAATCCGTGACAAAAAGGTTGTAAGCCGGGCCGGTCAGATCTTGATGGTGATGTCCACCCCGGCGGGCAGGTTCAGCTTCTTCAGTTCATCCACCGTGCGCGCGGTGGGTTCGATGATGTCGATGAGCCGCTTGTGGGTCCGCTGCTCGAAGGTTTCCATGGACTTCTTGTCCACGTGCGGCGACCGGTGCACCGTCCACCGCTCAATCTTGGTGGGCAGGGGAATGGGCCCCGCCACGCGGGCACCGGTCCGCTTGACCGTCTCGGCAATCTCACGCGCCGAGCTGTCGATGACCCGGTGGTCATAGGCCTTCAATCGAATCCGAATCCGTTGTACTGGCATAAAGAACAGTGTGTTGCAAATTCGCCCAAGTGTTCCCCGCTCCGTTCAGAAGCGGACGGGCAATGTAGCAGGTGCGCACCGCCGCGCAATACCTTTTTGCAACCCCTTTCGGTTCGGACCCCGACCCACGCTCCACACGCCTCCAGCCCCTGCAGGGGGAAACGGCCCACCGCCACCACCCGGAGCCTGATCCCCACCGCTCCAGGGACAAACCGCGCCAGGCCCGAGACCCCTCGTATGCACACCCGCGCAGGTCACGGGCCATCACTGTCCCGTTGTTCGCTCGCTCCACACCACAAAGACTCACCTCTCCGCACCTCACAGCCAGCCGCCGAGGCCCGTCCCCCCTCACGCGATTCCCTCCGTCCGGGAGTCCGGTCGATCCCGTTCCGCTCCGGGCTGTACCACGCCCCGGAAAACGTCCGGAACCGGCGCCCGGCGAAAACTCCGGGGTCAATCCCCGCCCCCCGCGCAACCCGGGCTCCGCCGGGATCAAATTTGTAATTGACATACACCTTTGATGCTCTAGGTTGGTCCTGGAAACACGTGCCGACGGCTGCAGCGGGACGGGCCGATGACGAAGGCAACCGGCAGGATCCCACCCTCCGCGGCCTCCGCCCGCCAGCGGCGAGGGACCCTCGGAACGGAGATCCCACACTGTCCCGGAGGCGGCCACTCGTGCGTGTCCGAACCCTGAATTTCAGGTCTTTCCTCCATCGAACCCACGGATGGCCAAAACGATGAGCATACTCGAAACAATCCGGAAGCGACGTGAGATCACCGCTTTTGCGCCCGACCCGGTGCCGCCGGATCTTCAGGCGCAGCTGGAGGAGGCACTTCACCTGGCACCCACGGGGAATCACACCCTGTCCCGGCGATTTATCGTCGTCCGGGATCGGCAGCGGTTGGACCGGCTCAGTGAAACCACGCCCTGGACGGCCTGGCTCCGGCAGGCACCGCTGGGAATCGTGGTCGTGGCCGAGCCGGGCGCGAGCAAATACTGGCTCCAGGACGCCACCATTGCCGGAGCCTTCCTCTGGCTGGCCGCCACGGACCTCGGACTCGGCATGGCCTGGGGCGCCGTGTATCACTCCGAGGATCCCGTCGAGTCGGAAAGACGTGAATCGCATGTCCGCGCCGTACTCGCCGTGCCGAACCGGTTTCGCGTCGTCGCGATCTACGGGCTCGGATGGCCCGCCCGGCAGCCGGGCCCCAAGACGCCTCACCCGCGGGACGAAGTCTTCTTTTACGAGACGTGGTCCGGGAAACGAGGCAGTCGTGCGGCGACATGGCCACGCCACCCGCAAAGTTGAAGCGCGGCTGCCGGAGCCTGTCGACCCGCGCGCCCTGCCGGACCTTCAGACCGCTCGAGGTTTCCCCGCCTGCCGCGGCTCGGACACCGGCTTTCCGGGGCCGGCACCCCCGCGTGAACGTGCCCGGACAACACGCAGGAGCCTCGCACCGCCGCCCTGCGAAGTCTCGGAGCGGCTGCCCAGACGATCCCTCAGCCCCTTGTCCACCAGGTCCGCCAGCGTGTACCGGTCCAACGTCTCGAAGAACTTCGATGCCGCTTCATCCAGCGCCCTCTTCAACCGGCAGCCCGGCAGGAGGCAGCAGGGCCGCCCCGGACCGTCCACGCACCGAATAACCGACTCATCCGCTTCACAACGCCGCACCACTTCACCCAGGGAGATCCGATCCGCAGGCCGGCCCAGGGTGAATCCCCCTCCCACGCCGCGCACCGTCGTCAAATAGCCCGCCCGCCCCAGACGATGCACCACACGCGTCAGGTGATGACGCGAAATCCCGAACCGCTCCGACACCTCGCCCACCGTCACCAGAGCCGGCGCGCGCACGGCCGCCATCATCAGCACCCGCACCGCGTAATCCGTGAACCTGTTTACGTGCATGCGCGGCGTCACCCTACCACCCGGACCGAATTTCTCCAAGGCCAAACGTGTATTTGACATGCACTTTTATCCCGACCATGTTCGCGGACAACGGAAGCCGTGCCCGTCCCGCCGGGCGCGTGCGCGCAAGCCGTTTCCAAAAACCGCATGGTCCGTGCCATGGAGATCCGCATCAAACGCGTGTATGAGCCGCCCGAGAGCGGGGACGGGGCACGGTTCCTGGTGGATCGCCTGTGGCCGCGGGGGGTCGGCAAAGAGAGTCTCCGGTTGGACGGGTGGCTCAGGGAACTCGCGCCCAGTGACGCGTTGCGCCGCTGGTTCGGCCATGACCCGTCGCGCTGGGCCGAGTTCCGGCGGCGTTACCGGCTGGAACTGGCCGGAAAACCCGACGCACTGGCCGAGCTGCGGGCGGCCGCCGCCCGCGGTCCGGTCACGCTCCTCTATGCCGCACGCGACCCGCTGCACAACCAGGCCGTCGTGCTTCGCGAGCTGCTTCTCGAAGACAGCGTCGGCTCCGGATCCGATCTCGACCGGACACAGGCTCCGGGAGGCCGGCACGCCGCCGGAACCCGTTCCCACCCGGGCAGGACCTCCTTCGAACAACGCCCCGCCGGCGCCCGCTCCAAGCGTCCCAAAAGCTCCCAACCATGAACCACAACCCAAACCCTCGGCCGTCCCAACGGTCGGACAAGCGGCCGGCACCAGACCCATCCGAACCGGCAGACACTTGTGAACGTTGCGGCCGCTACGGCGCCATCCGAATGGGCGATCACCGGCTCTGCCCCGATTGCCTGAATGTCGCCGGATCGTGCTGCCCCGAGTTCGGCGCGTGGGACGGATGGTGCCCGGAACCGTCTGCCTCCACCCCCGCCGACAACTCGCCTGACCAGACATCATGAACCACTCCGAACTCTCTCATCGCGGATTCTCCACCCGCTGCGTCCACGCGGGGACCTACCTCGATCCCGTCACCGGCGGCGCGTGCACGCCCATCTTCTCCTCCACCGCCCATCGTTTCCCCCACCCCACCGGCCGGAACATCTACCCGCGATACTTCAACACCCCGAACCAACAGGTCGTGGCCCGAAAAGTGGCGGCCCTCGAGGGGGCCGAGGAAGGACTGGTCTTTGCCTCCGGCATGGCCGCCATCACCACACTCCTGGCCGCTCACCTCCGGTCCGGTGACCACGCCGTTTTCCAGGCCGACCTTTACGGCGGCACGTGGGAACTGGTCACCCGACAACTGCCGCGCTGGGGGATCTCCTTCAGCCTGGCCCGCACCGAGGCGGAAATCCAGAACGCCTGCCGGCCGGAAACCCGCTTGATCTACGTCGAGTCGCCGTCCAACCCTCTGCTCCGCTGCCTGGACCTGGCAGCCGTGGCGGCTTTCGCACGTTCGCGCGGCATCCCGACGGCCATCGACAACACCTTCGCCACGCCCTTCAATCAGAATCCGATCGCCCTGGGGTTCGACCTGGTGGTCCACAGCGCCACCAAATACCTCAACGGCCACAGCGACGTGAATGCGGGCGTGGTCGTGGGGGCCCGGACCGCCATCGAACGGCTGCGCCAGGTCGCCACCCTGCACGGCGGCATGCTCGACGCCGAGGTTTGCGCGCGCCTGGAGCGGGGCCTCAAAACCCTGGCCCTCCGCATGGAACGACACAACGAGAACGCCCTCCGGCTGGCCCGGTTCCTCCAAACCCACCCGGCCGTGGCACAGGTGCACTACCCCGGACTGCCCGAACACCCCGACCACGCCGTGGCCCGAAGGCAGATGCGCGGTTTCGGCGGGATGTTGTCTTTCGAACTTCGCCGGCCGGAAGCCGTGGATCGGCTGCTGGATCGTCTGCACCTCATTTTGCCGGCCCTGAGCCTCGGCGGTGTGGAGAGCCTCATCTGCGTCCCGGCCCGCACCTCGCACCGCCGCCTCTCCCCCGAGGAACGCCATCAGCTCGGCATCACCGACACCCTGGTGCGACTCTCGGTCGGCATCGAAGACGCGGAGGATCTGATGGCCGACCTCGACCAGGCCCTGGCGCCCGGCTGAGGCGGGGGTTGGCATCAGAGATCGAGGCCACCCATCGCCGCACCGTTGGGACCGGACGCAGCGGCCCGAAACCATCCCCGGCGCACCACACCGTCGTCAGACAAGCGCGCCCTTCCGCGCCCGGAAGATTGGCCACGGGTTCCGCTCGCCGGGCGGTCCGGCGAAGATCCGGGGATGCGATCCCGCCCGAAGATGAGGCCCGACCCGGCCCCGGAACCGCGAGCCGCTTGCGCAGACTCCCGCCCCGCGGAAAAGGCACGGCGCAACCAGCCGGCGCAAGTTGTATTTGAAATGCATCTTTTCAGAGGTAACCTGAGCCTGATACAGGCCGGCCGGTGGGAATCGAATCCCCACGGACCGGTCGGTCGCCGATCGCCCCTCGCCCGGACGATGGGCCAACGCCGGCAAACACCACACGCTGGCAGGGCCGATGAAGAGCGAAAAACAAGGTCGAACCCGGAAGTCGCAAGCACCACGCCTGAACGGGAGGGAAGGCCGGAGGCGCCACCGTGCCCCCACCTGCCCTCACCTTTTCGGAAAAGGAGGACCCGGCAGGCCAGGGTCCACGGCGCACTCGTCCTGTCGGGGCGCGGGAAAAGGCGGCCCTCTGACGGGGCGCCAGGTGAACTCGTCCCCGGAAACCGCCGGCCCGGGCGGGACCCGGAAGGGAAGCGGCCATCATTCGGGAGTACGATCATGAGCACCCCAAGCGGCAGCCGGGAAACTCATGTGATCGTATTGGGCGCGGGTTTTGCAGGACTTGCGTTTTGTCGCTCCTTGCATGCACCCGGAGTACGGTTCACCTGGATCGATCGCAGGAATCACCATCTGTTTCAACCCCTGCTGTATCAGGTGGCCACTGGTTGGTTGTCCGCTTCGGACATTGCCCAACCCATTCGCAGTCTCGTGCCGCGGCGGGACGACATCCGGATCCTGCTCGGTGAGGTCGTCGCCATCGAGCCGGAACGCCGCCGGGTGATCACCACGGATGCGGTTCTGGAGTATGATTACCTGGTCGTCGCCCTGGGAGGTGTCCCCCACTACTTCGGACATCCGGAGTGGGAACGTTACGCGCCGGGCCTGAAGACCCTGGAGGGCGCATTGCGCATACGCAGCCAGATCCTGCGTTGTTTCGAATGGGCGGAAACGGTGGATGACGTCCCCTCCCGGCGTCGTTGGCTGACCTTTGCCGTCGTGGGGGGTGGACCCACCGGGGTCGAGCTCGCCGGCGCCCTGGCGGAGTTGACCCGCCGGGTCTTGACCCGGGAATTGCGCCGCGTGGACCCGGCTCGGGCCAGAATCCTGCTTTTGGAAGCCGGTCCGCGCATCCTGCCGGGCTTTTCGTCACACCTGGCGCAGTGGACCACAGCCCGATTGTCGGCGATGGGGGTGGAGATCCGGACCCGCGCGCAGGTGACCCACATCGGTCCCTGCGGCGTTCGACTGAGCAACGGGGAGCAGATCGAGACCGGCATGGTTCTCTGGGCCGCGGGTGTGGCGGCTCACCCCCTGACGGAACCATTGAGAGAGTCCCGGGACGGAGGACGAGGGCTCCAAGTGGGACCGGACCTCAGTCTGCCCCGATACCCCGAAGTGTTCATCATCGGCGACATGGCGGCGCTGTCGGACCGGCCGGAAAACCCTGTTCCCCCGTTGGCACCAGCCGCCCTCCAAATGGGACGGTATGTCGCCCGGATCCTGCGAAGGGAACTTCGCCGGCGGCCCTCCTCGCCGGCCTGGCGTCCCCCGTTCCGGTATCGGGACCTGGGTTGCATGGTGACCGTGGGCCGCGGCGCGGCCATTGCCCGGCTGGGCCGCCTGGAACTCACGGGACAGCCCGCCTGGTTCGCATGGCTGTTCGTCCATCTGCTCCGGCTGGTGGGCTTTCGCAACAAACTGTCGGTCCTCCTTCAGTGGGCTTGGGCATATGGAATGAACCGGCCCGGCGCCCGCATTCTTTACGAATTCGATGCGCGTAAGGTCCCCTCCGAAGACATCCCAGCCCGCGCCCTCCCGGCGACCGACAGGGCATCCGAGCCCTTTGTGCAGGAGCATTCCAACCATCGAGCATAGGGATATGAAAGACATCCTTGTGGAGGATCATGCCGAAATGGACGACCTGCTCCGACGCGTGCGGTCCGCCCTGGATCGCAAAGACCCCGAAGCGGCGTTCTCCCTCCTCGACCTCCTCTGGGCGCGACTGGCGGTTCACATCCGGGCGGAAAATACCCTCCTCTTCCCAGCCCTGGAGCGCGCCCATGACCGTCTCTCCATCGCGCGAAGACCAGAGGCGCGTCACGGCCCTGCCCACCCGCCCGCTCCGCTCATCGCCGAACTGCGTGAGGACCACGATTTCTTCATGCGCGAACTGACCCGGGCCGTGCTGGCGCTGAAGCAGCTCTGCCGCACCTCCTCGTGCGCGGAGGCCGGGCGTGTCTGCGATCAGGTGCGCCGCACGCTGGCCGCAGTGGAGGAGCGCCTGCGCAGGCACAACGAACGCGAAGAATCCGGCGTGTACCAGCTGGCCCACCAATGGCTGGACACTGCCCAGATGGAGAAGCTTCGGAGAAGAATCGCCGACGACCTCCGCCGGATGCCCTCGCGCTGGACGTCCGGCAACCCACCATCCCGCTGAACCGGATTGCCGGGCCGGCGTCAGCTCTTCGCGAACCCTCTTGCGCGCCCACCCTCCGGATGCAAGAATCCCGCCAGAGCCCGGCAGGGTGACTTCCAGTCGATCACGGGCACGGTCATGAACTCATCCGGGGCATCGATGCACAAGGGCGAGAAGGCGCATCCACACGCTGCCGAATGGGATCCGCTGGATCCGGAGGTCCAGAACGATCCGCTGACCGCCTACGACCGGATGCGCCGGACCCGCCCGGTGGCTTACAGTTCCCGGTGGGGCTGGTCCGTTTTCCGCCACCACGAGGTTAGGTCCATTCTCTCGGCCCCGGAAACCTTCAGCAACGCGGTCACGCGGCATCTGGCCGTTCCCAACGGCATGGATCCCCCCGAGCATACGGAGTACCGCCGAATTGTGGAGGCCTGTTTCCTCCCCGAACGACTGGCACGTTTCGAGGCTCGTTGCCGGAAGAAAGCCCGGGCATGGGTCCGGCGCCTGGTCCTCAAGGGCCGCGTCGAATTCGTCCAGGAAGCCGCTCTTCCATTCGCCGCCTGGACACAATCCAACTACCTGGGCTGCCCGACCTGGTTCCAGAATCGGCTGCTGCGCTGGACCCTGGCTCACCAACAGGCCGTCCGCTCGGGGAACCGGCGCGAGTTGAACCGACTCGGGATGCGGTTCCAGCAGTTGGTGATCGAAATGTTGGAAAGCCGCCCCTCCGGCCCGGTCGCCGACCCGGAGGAGAACCTCACGACCTGGTTGCTCCGCCAGAGCGTCTGGGGACGCCCACTCAGTTACGAGGAGCTCACCAGCCTGGTGCGCAATTTCACCGCCGGCGAAATCGGCAGCCTGTCATCCGCCCTCGGAATCGTGATCCATTTCCTGGCCACCCACCCCGACCTGCAGCAGCACCTCCGTGCGCACCCCTCCCGGATCCCCTGCGCCGTCGAGGAGATCCTCCGCATCCACGGCCCCCTTCACATCAGCCGCCGCATCACCACCCGTCCCGTCGTCCTGTGCGGACGCCAGATCGCCCGGGGCGAACGCATCACCATCGTCTGGATCGCGGCCAATCGGGACGAATCCGTCTTCCCGCAGCCGGATGAGTTCCGGTTCGACCGCAACCCGGAGTCCAGCCTCCTGTGGGGTGCCGGGATCCACGCGTGCCCGGGAGCGCCCCTGGCTCGCCTGCAACTGCGGCTCTTCCTCGAAGAATTGCTGTCCCAAACCCGCGAATGGGCGCTGGATCCGCAGGGTCTGGTAACCCGGGCCACCTATCCCGCCAGCGGTTTTTCCGCCCTGCCGCTCAGACTCCGATAAAGAAGCGGCGATCCGGCCCGCTTGCCGCCTCCGCACTCCACCCGGCCTCTGTCCCCGGCCCCGGCCGGCCCCTAAAAGATGTATTTGACATACATGTTTTTCCGGGCATCTTGAGCCTCATGAAAGGCGTCTGCTTCCTGCACCCGCAAAAGCCCCGGGAACGTGCGCCCCGCAAGGGGTGGGTCCTGGCGTTTCTTCTGGCCACAATCGTCCTCTCGCCCCAACGGCTCCCAGCCCACTGCGACACCATGGATGGTCCGGTGGTGACCGATGCCCGCCGCGCCCTGGAAAGGCGGGAGCTCGCACCGGTGCTCAAGTGGATCCGGGAGGACCAGGAGGATGAACTCAGGACCGTGTTCGCCCGGGTGCTCGCGGTGCGCGGTCTCGGAAAGGAGGCCCGCGAACTGGCCGACCGCTACTTCTTCGAAACCGCGGTTCGACTGCACCGCGCCGCCGAAGGGCAGCCCTATACCGGACTGAAACCGGCCGGCGCGGAGTCCCATCCGGCCGTGGAGGCCGCGGAGCAGGCGCTCGAGCACGGCGACGTGCAGCCCCTGATTCACGAACTGCAGCAGCGGCTGGCCGGGGCCGTTCAGCAGCGATTCGACAAGGTCTGTCAAACCCGTGCCCGGGCCGACCGGAGCGTGGCCGAAGGACGCGCCCATGTGGCGGCCTACGTGGATTACGTGCATTTCGTGCGCCTCCTGCACGATCTGACGAACCCGGATGCGCCCCACGGAAGCGCGATGGGATCGGTTCTCCTCGATGGCCACACCCCGGGGGCAACATCGGCTTCTGCGGCGCAATCCAACCGTCTCTCCGGGGCATGGACGCCCTGACGGCGCCGTTGGAAAACCCTGCTCCAACCACGGACCTGAGCACCGACAACGAAGATGAACACGCAGAACTACCGAAAACTGTGGATCGCCCTGGCGGTTGTCCTGGCCGCCTCGTTTGGCACCCTGCTCTACTTCGGCAAAGACATCTACCGCATGGCTCCGCCCATCCCCGGGCGCGTGGTGGTGGCCGATGGAGGCCCGGTGCTGTTCACCGGCCAGGACATCCGCGACGGCCAGAACGTTTGGCAATCGACCGGCGGCCAGCAGATGGGGACCGTCTGGGGCCATGGCTCCTACCAGGCGCCCGATTGGTCGGCCGACTGGCTGCATCGCGAGGCCGAATGGCTCCTTGATCACTGGGCGGCCGAGGAGCAGGCCGGAGCGACGTTCGCCTCCCTGCCGCCCGAAACACAGGCCGCCCTCAAGGAAAGGCTCAAGCGCGAACTGCGCACCAACACGTATGATCCGAACACGGGCGACCTGGTGGTCTCACCGGTCCGGGCCCGGGCCATTCAGGCCGTGGCCGCTCATTACGACAAGCTCTTCAGCGACGACCCGGCCCTGGCCGACCTGCGTGACGTCTATGCCATGACTCCCCATGCCGTGCCGGACCCGGAACGGCGTCAAAAACTGGCGGCGTTCTTCTTCTGGACCGCCTGGGCTTGCGCCGCCAACCGTCCGGGCGAAACCGTCTCCTACACCCAGAACTGGCCGCCGGAGCCCCTGATTGACAACCGCCCGACACCGGCCAACGTCGTGTGGTCGGTGGTCAGCTTCGTGCTCCTGTTGGCCGGTGTGGGAGCCCTTGCCTGGTACCATGCGGTGCTTCGCCGGCAGCCCGAGGAGGAGGGCCCCCTTCCGGATCAGGACCCGTTGCTCGGCCTGAACCCCACTCCTTCGATGCGGGCCACGCTGAAGTACTTCTGGGTGGTCATCACGCTGCTGGTGTTTCAGATGGGCATGGGCGCCGTCACGGCCCACTACGGCGTGGAGGGCTCCGGCTTTTATGGCATCCCGCTGGCCGAATGGCTGCCTTATGCGGTCACGCGCACGTGGCACACGCAGCTGGCGGTGTTCTGGATCGCCACCGCCTGGCTGGCCACCGGTTTGTTTGTTGCGCCGGCCGTTTCGGGGTATGAACCGAAGTTCCAGCGCCTGGGCGTCAACGTCCTGTTCGCAGCCCTGATGATCATCGTGGTCGGCTCCCTGTTCGGCACCTGGTACGCCACGCGACAACGGATGGGACTGGAGACGAACTTCTGGTTCGGGCACCAGGGTTACGAATATGTCGAGTTGGGACGCTTCTGGCAGATTCTCCTGCTGGTGGGCTTGTTCCTGTGGCTGTTTCTGGTGGGCCGCGCCTTGTGGCCGGCTTTCCGGCAGGGCGGCGCCCAACGGCACCTGCTCGGTTTGTTCCTGCTGTCGAGCGCGGCCATTGGCCTGTTTTACGGTGCCGGTTTGATGTGGGGTCGCCAAACCCATCTGGCGCTGGCCGAATACTGGCGCTGGTGGGTCGTCCACCTGTGGGTCGAGGGCTTCTTCGAAGTCTTCGCCACCGTGGTGATCGCCTTCCTGCTGACCCGGATGGGGCTGCTGCAGGTGCGAACCGCCACCGCGGCCGTCCTCTTTTCCACGACCATCTTCCTGTCCGGCGGGATCATCGGCACCTTCCATCACCTTTACTTCACCGGCACGCCCACGGCCGTGCTGGCTCTGGGGGCGGTCTTCAGCGCCCTGGAAGTCGTTCCCCTGGTCCTGATCGGGTTCGAAGCATATGAAAACCTCACGCTGAGCCGCGCCCGGCCGTGGGTGAAGGCCTACCAATGGCCCATCTACTTCTTCGTGGCGGTGGCGTTTTGGAATCTCGTGGGCGCCGGCATCTTCGGCTTCCTCATCAACCCGCCCATCGCGCTCTACTACATGCAGGGCCTCAACACCACACCCGTCCACGGACACACCGCGTTGTTCGGCGTGTACGGGATGCTGGGCATCGGCCTGGCGCTCTTTTGTCTGAGAGGACTGGCCACGCGTGCCGAATGGCGCACCGGCACCCTGAGCTTCGCCTTCTGGAGCATCAACATCGGCCTGGCGCTCATGGTGTTGCTCAGCGACCTGCCCCGCGGTTTGGTCCAGACCTGGGCCAGCGTCAACACCGGCATGTGGTACGCCCGCTCGGCCGAACTGATGGGAACCGACCTCATGAAAACCCTGCGCTGGCTGCGGGTCATTGGCGACACCGTTTTCGCCGTGGGCGTGCTGGCGCTCGGATGGTTTGTACTCGGCCTGAAAACGGGATGGTCCCTGATCCCCGGCACACAGCAGCAACGGGCGCTCGAACCCACCGAACCCGCGCCGGCCAGATGACCCCGAAGACCGGGGACGTGGATCTTTGACCCGGAACCAAACAACCAACGAATCCAAGACACCATATGAACACGACAACCACACCGATCGACCCGAACACCACCGTGGGTGAACTGGTCACTCGCCAACCCAATCGTTCACGGCTCTTCGAAGAGCTGGGGATCGACTACTGTTGCGGCGGTCACAAATCGCTGCGGCAGGCCTGCGCGGACAAAGGGTTGAACCTCGATGACGTGCTGGCCCGGCTGGCGCAAATCCCCGCCACGCCGCCCCGGAGCAGTCACGAGGCGGCGGCCGAGCTCTCCCTCGGCCAACTCATCGACCACATCGTCACCGAACACCACGCCTATCTTCGCCGGGAATTGCCGCGCCTGGCCCAGCTCATCCACAAGGTGGCGTGCGTTCACGGCGAGGAGGACGAGCGACTCGCGTCTCTGCCGGGCATCTACGACGCCATGCAGGCCGAACTCACTGATCACATGCTCAAAGAGGAACAAATCCTCTTCCCGGCCATCCGGACCCTCGAGGAGTCTGAGGGACCGGGCGAGGTCGGCTTCGCCTCCATCGGACAACCGATTCAGGTCATGATGGCCGAACACGACAGCACCGGTCGCGCCCTCGAAACCCTGCGCCGGTTGACCGACGGTTTCACGCCGCCCGACTGGGCGTGCAACACCTACCGCGCCATGCTCGATGGCCTGCGCGAACTCGAGGCCGACCTGCACCAGCACATCCACGAGGAAAACAACATCCTCTTTCCCCGTGCGCTGGAAAAGGAACGGGCGGGCTGAAGCACGCGGGACGGTATCCACTCGTGCTCGCGTCCTCACGCGGGAGGCTCTCTCGCCGAGCCTCCCGCCCTTTTGCGTTCGGTCGCCGCGTCCGCCCCTGGCAAGGAAGCCAAGCGACGGCTCCCATCATGCCCGGAGGTTTCTGACCCTGCTCCGCACCACCGAAACCCTCGGCAGGTGCTGTTTCCCCACCCCCCACGTTCATCGCACACAATCCTCCTTCGGAGCCCGGCTTGCGGGTGAGCGTCCGGACGTTTTCGCACACGAGGTTCCGGGCCCGGCGGATGCGGCCCTCCAGCGAGCAGCACGCCGGAGAGAAACCGTGTCCGGGTAACAGATGCTCTGTTCTCGGAGATCGGGCGGGGCCGGACCTGGTGCCACCGGCACGGAGATACCGACCCGGAGCGTCGGGATAATGGAGGCCGGTTTTGCCCCCTTGCCTGCGGCAGACCTCGGCCGGTGCAGTGAGCCGGTCCGGCCCTGGAGGGCGCGGCGTCCGTGAGGTTCCCGGGGGCCCCTTGGAGCCCGACATCGCGAAGCTGCGGTGGTGTTTGCCGGGAAGGGGCGTGTATCTCTTCCCGGCGTTCTTCGCGATGGCCATCCATTGGCCGGCGAGGCACTTCACCCGGGTTGAACCTCGCCGCCCGCTTCTGGTGTTCGGCCACCGTGGCCCTCTCCCGGTTCATCTTCTACTCACCGTATCCGGGTTCGGCATACGATCACCAGGAAACGGGCGTGCCGAACTTCTGCTCGTCCATCCCGGCCGCCCGTACCGGAGCCACCGGGCGCCATTCGATACTCCCGGGGGCCGACCGGCTCGCGGAACTGCCACGGACCCCCCCGCGGTTTCAGACCCTGGTTCGCTGACAGGGATCGACCCGCCAGGATGGCGGCCCGGCACGCGGATCCCCTCCGTACGCATGGGAAGGATCCGTCTCCGGGCGGCGCCGCGCACTGCGAAAAGGAGAAAACCCAGGAGAACCATCACCTCATTCGCCGGTGAGTGCCTTGCGTGGTCGTCCCCTGGCGACGTGTGTAGATGTGGTACGCGCCGCACAGTTCGTTCCCGGCGTCGTCGTAGAACCAGCTCTGGACCATGGCCGGTCCGGCGGGCAGGCCCGTGACGGTGAACACCGAACCGTCGCCATCCGGATCGACGGGCTGTTTGCGGTCGTAATAGGTACGCTCGCCGTTCCAGATGCGCAGGCGCGCGGAGGCAACCGGCAGAGCCCTGCCCTTGCTGAGCTTGCACCTGCCTTGCTTGTCGGCGTTCCCCACGCGAATCGGTTCGGCCAGTGTGGACGTCACGGTGGTTTCACCGGCGACCTCCCTGGGCCAGCGCCGCAGATCGAGGCGCTGTTGAGCTTCATCCACCGGCCGATGGCCTGAAGTCGTTCGACCGCCTGGGGCAGCAGCGTGCCGTCGCCGGTGGGACTGACGTTGAGCAGGTAATTGCCGCCCTTGCTGGCGATGTCCACCAGATTGCGGATCAGGGTCTCGACCGACTTGAAGTTGGTGTCCGTCTTCTTGTAGCCCCAACTGCCGCTGATCGGCATGCAGACTTCCCACGGCACGCCCTCGGGCGCCCGGTCGGGAATCTTGCG
The DNA here is from genome assembly GCF_049537155.1 of Limisphaera sp. 4302-co. NCBI lineage: Bacteria > Pseudomonadati > Verrucomicrobiota > Verrucomicrobiia > Limisphaerales > Limisphaeraceae > Limisphaera > Limisphaera sp. 4302-co. The sequence goes on along the minus strand of NZ_JBMVQZ010000014.1, from coordinate 27,426 downwards.
TTCGAACGTCTTGTAATCGCCCGGGTGATCCTCGCCGAGGCGATCGTTGGTGATGATGCCGGGCTGGAGGCGGGCCAGACCGTAGAGGGCGTCGAGCGACGCCCTGCTCATTTACCGGGGCGTGTCCCACCAGAGAATCGCGATGGGGCCGTATTCGGTCAGCAATTCACCTCGGGCACGGCTTTCTCCCGAACGTATGGATCGACCGGCACCCGTTTGATCGTCTTGTCCCACGTGTTGCCGATGCCGCCCGGATGATGCCAATCCTGCGCCTGGCTGTAACAGAACCCGAAGCGGATTCCCTGTTCCCGGCAGGTCTCGGCCAACTCGCGAACCACGTCGCTCTTGAGGGGTGTGGCCTCGACCACGTTGTAATGGCCGGCCTTCGAAGCGAACATGGAAAAGCCGTCATGGTGTTTGGCGGTGAAGACCAGATGGCGCATGCCGGCCTCCCGGGCCAACCGCACGAGGGCGCGCGCGTCGAAGTTGGTCGGGTTGGATCGCCGGACGTTCTCCTTCACATACTCGGCAATGGGGATGTTGGCCCGGTTCATCATCCACTCGGCGCTGTTGGGCGGCACGTAGCCCTTGTCTTCGCCGCCGGTGGGCGGCATACACCCCCCGGTGGACGAACATGCCGAAGCGCGCCTCCCGCCACCACCGGAGGCGGGCGTCGCGTTGTGCATGCGTTTCCCCGGGAGCGGGCGGAGTGGTCGCGGGTTCAGCCGCCCGTGGCGCCGGCGCGTTCACCACCAGCAACCAATCGGCCACCAACCCTGCCGCCACTCTGCCCGTCACAAACCCCCGCCTGCCAAACAACCCATTCATGACAAAGCCCCGAGGTGACACGGTTCAGGGGTGAGCGCCGCCAATGGCTTATTTGCGACCATACAACGGCCCGAAGTTCTCGCAGGCGCGGAAATCGGCCCCTTCCAGGTCCGCGGTGCCGAAGGTGCTCCAGGCGCTCGGCCGGAAGATGCGGTCTTCCTCGACGTTGTGCATGTAAACCGGGATGCGGAGGATCGAAGCCAGCGTGATGTAGAGATGGCCCACGTGACCGGCGGTCAACACGCAGGATTGGCCCCCCGGTGGTTCATGACCTCGTAGGTGCTGCGGAAAGCCCCGCGGCCGGTGAGCGGGGGCGTGAACCACGTGGACGGCCAGGTGGGGTTGGTGCGTTGGTTGAGCGGTTCGTGGATGTCGTCCGGCAGCTCGACCGTCCAGTCTTCGGCCAGTTGGAGGGCCGGGCCCAGGCCATCGACCAGGTTCGATCGCACCATCGTCGAAGGCATGCCGCCGCGGGTCTTGTAGCTGACCGACCAGCCGCCGCCCGGGAAGTATTCGGTCATCGAGGGATGGAACCGCGCGGCGTTGAGACAGGCGGCGACTTCCTCGTCGGTCATCTCCCAGAAGGGCTTCATGGTGGGCTTGCCGTCGGGGCCGGTTTGCAGGCCGGTGCCGTCGAGGGCCGCGGGGCCGGAGTTGATCAGAGGCAGGATACCGTCGGCCACGGTCGGATCCTCGAGCTTCTTGCCGGCGGCTTTTTCGATCGCCTCCAGGCTCCAGTAGGTGCGCAGATCGGCGAAGATCTGGGTCGAGTTGGTAAGCAGCCAGCCGAACAGCATGCCGGCGCCGTTCAGGGCGTCGTTTTCGGTGGCCAGGATGTAAGGCGGGCGCTTGCCGTTCCAATCGAAGGACGTGTTCAACAGCGTCTCCATGAGGTCGCCGTTGGGGAAGTGGTCAGTCCACTGGCGCTGACCCTGGAAACCGGCGGCGATGGCGCGGTGACCGAGGGCCTGCTCGCCTGGACCCATTTCGGCGAGCCTGGGATTGCCGGCCATCAAGTCGCGGGCGATCAGCGTCATTTTGACCGAGTCCTCCCACTCGCGATCGAGCTGCTCGCGGGAACGGACGAACCTGCCGGTGTTGTAGTCCTTGCCCTCCTTGCAATTGGCCTTCACCCGGGCGAGGGCGCGCGGGTATTCCTCCTGATCGAACTGGCCCTTGGCCATGCGGCCGGCGAACTCGGACATGTCGATGTCCCCGACCCGCACGCCCAACCACTTCTCCCAGAAGGCGTAATTTACCATCAAACCGGCGATGCCCATGGACCTGCCGCCCATCGAGACGTAGGCCCGGCCGCGCATGATCGCAGCGGCCAGGCCGCAGCGGGCGAAGTTCAGCAGCTTGGCCTTCACGTCCTCCGGGATTGAGGTGTTGTCGGCGTTCTGCACATGCCGGCCGTAGATGCCGAAGCCCGGGAGACCTTTCTGGGTGTGACCGGCCAGGACGGCGGCCAGATAAACCGCGCCGGGCCGCTCGGTGCCGTTGAAGCCCCAGACCGCCTTGGCCAGGAGCGGGTCCATGGTTTCGGAGCCGTAGCACCAGCAGGGGGATGCGGTCAGGCTGACGCCGACGTTCTCGCGCTTGAACTTCTCGGCGCAGCCGGCGGCTTGGGCCACCCCGCCAATGGTGGTGTCGGCAATGACCGTTTGGACCGGCGAACCGTCCGGATACCGCAGCTCGGACTCGAGCAACGCGGCCACGGCCCGGGCCGTCATGGTGGCCGGCGTGAATCAGGCCATGCCGCAGCCAGCCGGGGTCGAGTTGGCCCGCCAAGTGGGCCTGCAGAGCCGGTACTTTTTCCTGTCCCCCACAGAGGCCGACGGGCACGAAGTGCGGACGCTCTACGGGGGGTTCGAGCAGTGTCTGCCGGACTACCGGATCAACCGGGCAAGCTTCCCGCACCATTGCCTGGAGGTCATCGTGGGCGGGCGGGGCGCGGTCGAGGCAGGCGGCCGGTGGCAGACGATCGAGAAGGGATCGCTGTTTCTCTACCGGCCGGGCGGAGCCTGGCGGATGCGGGGGACCGGAACCGAAGGGCTGCGCAAGTACTTCGTGGTGTTCGACGCCGAGGGGACGTGGGCCAGGTGGGTCGGGCGCCTGGCCGGGGAACCCTTTCAGTTCGAGCCCTTGTGGGAACTGGTGGCGCTGCTGGAGGCGTTGGAACGGGAGGCGGGGCATCCCTCGGCCCAGCGCCAGAGCATCTGCGACTACCTGCTGATGGCCATCCTGGGCAAGCTTCGCCCGCAGGAGCCGCGTCCCCCGACGCCCAACCCGTCCTCATGGTGGACCTGTCAGGAGGCGGCGCGGTTCATCGAGGAAAACTACCGGCGGTTACGGGGGCTGGCGGACATTGCGGCGGGGGTGGGGGTGGACGCCTCCTACCTGTGCCGCCTGTTCCAACGCTACAGCGGGATGACGCCGCACCGGTGCCTGACGCGGCAGCGGATGCAATACGCAATGACCCTGCTGACGCGGGAGGGGTTGAACGTGACGGCCGTGGCGGAGGTCCTGGGGTTCAAGAACCCGTTCCACTTTTCGCGGGTGTTCAAGAAGGTGCACCGGCTGCCCCCAGCGCCTTCTTCCGCACCTGACCGGTCGCCGGCGAAGCCCGGCCGGGTCCCTCCGCCCTGCGCTGATACCGGGCGTGCTCTCCTCCCGGTGCACTCGCTCGCGGGTCCTTGCGGGAACCGACTGACGAGTTTCCCACCGCCCCTGCTGGACATGGCTCAAATGATCAGGTATCAGAGCGGCTCAGCACCTGAAATGCAGTACCCGCCCACCCGACAAGACAGGCAGCCAACGATCCGTGCGCGCAGCGCGAATCGCGGGCTCGCGCTCCATGCGCAGCCCCCCTTCCCGTCCCGACGCCACCACGCCCGCCCACCCGGCCTCGCACACGGGGTTTCGGTGGCCCCGGCTGGCGCTCCTCAACCCACGGAGCTTCCCGCATCTCCCTTCGCCACGGGCCGAAGCCGGTCCGCAGCCGACCACCAGCCCGCTTCTGTCCAACGTCTCCCGCAGCCCCACCGCAAGCCCCCCGTGCTCGAGCAGGCGGCGGAACGCGACCACAAGGGGCTGAAGGCGAAGGAGAGCCTGCGCCACTCCCAAATAACGGTTAACCTCTGGTTCACCTCCTATGAGCCGGACAACCGGCAGTCCTGTCTGAATCTCAAGAAGACCGACGACTTTGCCGTCCTTACTTCCAAGAGGACAAGAGCAAGCCAGTTCCTGTACGAGGAGGCAGCGTAATGGCGGAAAAAACGAACGGTGCCAATCTTGGCTTCGAGAACAAGCTCTGGGAGATGGCCGACAAGCTGCGCGGCCACATGGACGCGTCCGAGTACAAGCACGTGGTGCTGGGGCTCATCTTCCTCAAGTACATCTCCGACGCCTTCCAGGCGAAGTACGAGGAGCTCAAGGCCAAGCAGGAGACTGAATACACCGACCCCGAGGACCGCGACGAGTATCTCGCCGCCAACATCTTCTGGGTGCCGCCCGAGGCCCGCTGGGAGAAGATCCAGGCCGCCGCGCCGCAGCCCACCATCGGCCGGGTGATCGACGAGGCCATGGCGGCCATCGAGCGGGAAAACCCCAGCCTCAAAGGCGTGCTGCCCAAGGACTATTCCCGCCCCACGCTGGACAAGGTGCGCCTCGGCGAGCTGGTGAAGCTCGTGGGCGACATCGACCTCAAGGCCAGGGAATCCGGCGTCAAGGACCCGCTCGGCCGGGTGTACGAGTACTTCCTGGGCCGCTTCGCTGCAGCCGAGGGCAAGAGCGGCGGCGAGTTCTACACGCCCCAGTGCGTGGTGCAGCTCCTGGTCGAGATGATCGAGCCCTACCGCGGCCGCGTCTACGACCCCTGCTGTGGCTCGGGCGGCATGTTCGTGCAGAGCGAGAAGTTCGTCGAGGCCCACGGCGGCAGGCTCGGCGACATCGCCATCTACGGCCAGGAGTCGAACCCCACCACGTGGCGGCTGGCCAAGATGAACCTCGCCATCCGGCACATCGACGCCGACCTCGGCCCGCACGCGGCGGACACTTTCCACAACGACCTGCACAAGGACCTCAAGGCCGACTACCTGCTCGCCAATCCGCCCTTCAACATGAGCGACTGGGGCGGCGAGCGGCTCCGCGATGACCGGCGCTGGAAGTACGGCGTGCCGCCCGCGGGCAACGCCAACTACGCCTGGATCCAGCACTTCATCTATCACCTGGCCCCAAATGGCACCGCCGGTTTCGTGATGGCCAACGGCTCCCTCTCCACCTCCACCAAAGCGGAACTGGCCATCCGCAAGGGGATCATCGAGGACGATCTCGTGGACTGCATCGTGGCCCTGCCAGGCCAGCTCTTTTACACCACCCAGATCCCGGCGTGCCTCTGGTTCGTGACCCGGAACAAGAAGGCCGACCCCAAGCGCGGCTTCCGGGACCGTAGGGGCGAGACGCTCTTCATCGACGCTCGCCGTATGGGGCGGCTGGTGGACTCCGTGCACCGGGAGCTGACGCAGGAGGAGATCCGCCAGATCGCCGATGTGTATCACGCCTGGAAGCGCGGCAAGGGCTACGAGGACAAGCCCGGCTGGTGGAAGTCCGCCACCATCGAGGAGATTCGCAAGCACGACTATGTGCTCACGCCGGGCCGCTACGTGGGCGTGGAGGAGCAGGAAGACGACGGCGTGCCCTTCGAGGAGAAGATGGCCGAGCTCACCACCACGCTCTACGAGCAGTTCGAGGAAAGCCGGAGGCTGGAAGCGGAGATCAGGAAGAACTTGGAGGTGTTGGGCTATGGGGGGTGAGTGGCCAACGGTGCAACTGGGGGATGTAGTCCAGAACTTCGACTCCCGACGCATTCCTATCTCTAAACGCGAACGGGAGAAAAGGCCAGGACCTTACCCGTATTACGGTGCCACAGGCATTATGGACTATGTCGACGACTACCTTTTCGACGGGCTCTACTTGCTTATAGCGGAAGACGGCTCAGTGGAGCGGCCCGACGGAAAACCGTTCCTGCAACTCGTCAATGGCCAGTTCTGGGTAAATAACCATGCTCATGTTCTGCGGGGCAACAACGACGAGGACACCAAGTTTGTTTACTATTCGCTTTCTACCGTTGCCATTCGCCCCTATATGAGTGGCTCTGTTCAATCGAAGCTTAGTCAACGCAACCTAAATCGCATCCTCATCCACTATCCCCCAGATCCAAGAGATCGCCGCGCCATTGCCCGCATCCTCGGCACGCTGGACGACAAGATCGAGCTGAACCGGCGGATGAACGAGACGCTGGAGGCCATGGCCCAGGCACTCTTCAAATCCTGGTTCGTGGACTTCGACCCGGTGGTGGTCAACGCCATCCGCGCCGGCAACCCCATCCCCGAAAAGTTCGCCGCCCGCGCCGCCCACTACCGCGACGACCCCGACGCCCTCGGCCTGCCGGAAGACATCCTCCGCCTCTTCCCCGCCCGCTTCATGGATTCCGAACTGGGCCCGATCCCGGAGGGGTGGAAGGGGAAGGAAACCCATCATTTTGCAAAACTAAAAGGTGGAAAGCAGCTTCCCAAAGAACATATCAGATCAAAAGGCCCCGTGCCCGTTTTCGGTGGTGCAGGCATTATGGGATATACGTCTAAAAGCAATGCGGATGGTTTTGTCATTACTGTTGGACGAGTAGGTGCTTATTGCGGCCAATTTTTCCGACACATTGGCAAGGCATGGATAAACAACAATGCCTCTATGGTAAGAGTCTTTCAGTCCGAACTGGGCGAATGGCTTTATCTGGCATTGAGGAACGCAGATATAGACGTGATTAAGAAGGGAGCTGCTCAACCATTTGTGGCGAATAGCGACATTGAGCGGTTACCAATTCTCTGGCCTGGGCAAATGGTGGCATCGAAATTTTCGATGCTCCTTTCCCCTCTTCGCGGATTGCAAGACCATCAGACAAATGAATCCCGCACCCTCGCCGATCTGCGCGACGCCCTCCTCCCCAAGCTCATCTCCGGCGAGTTGCGGGTCAGGGATGTGGAACGGTTCTTGAAGGAGAGGGGGTTATGAGCGGCGTAGTCACACACATTGGGTTCGCAGACGAGTCGCATTGGAACAAGGGCCGATACCGCAGTCTTGGCCTGGTGACCCTGCCTCTAAATTGTCTGGAGTTCATGGAAAGCGAAGTGAGACGGCTGTTAAGCGAATCGCAGGTCAGGGAATTCAAATGGAAAAAGCTCACCGGAGCTAAAGAGCGCTTTGCAGCCGAGAAGCTCTGCAAATTCGCTGTAGAAAAGGCGTGCGCGGGTTCGTTTCGCGTGGATGTGCTCGTCTGGGACATCGAAGACAGCCGGCATAATATCGCGGGGAGGGACGACATCGCAAATCTCGGGCGCATGTACTACCACTTGCTTCGTAACGTGCTCCGAGCGCGCTGGCCTAATGATGCTCTCTGGAGGCTTTGCCCCGACGAGCATACTACACAGGATTGGGGAACCCTGCAGGAGCACCTTGAGCATATAAGCGCTGGTGTTGAAGTCGAGCATTCGCTTTTTACCGGCGGCCAGTTTCGCATCCGGCTAAGGCGGGAGTTCGGCATAGAAGAAATCCAACCTGTATCGTCTGCGGCGCATCCTCTAATCCAGCTTGCTGATCTGTTTGCAGGTTTGGCAGTATTCTCACGAGATAAGTTCGATGACTATAAGGGATGGTTGCAAGCCGCATCACGGCAAGCCAGCCTGTTCAGCGAAGGCGACACATCGGCTAACCCATCCCGCAGTTCGCGTGAGCGTTTTGCAGTCCTAAAGAAGTTCAACGAGTTATGCAAGGAGAGAAAACTGGGGGTGAGCCTGAAGAGTAAGAGCGGATTGTGGACGCCAAATCCAGAGAAACCAATCAATTTCTGGATATATGAACCTCAGCATCCAGAAGACAAAGCACCGAGAAAGGAGGGACGATGACCAATACAAGGATTGACCGAATCCGTAGCCTGCGCTGTGCTCTCCGGTCCAACGACAGCGGACCGATGAGATATGAACCCGCAAAACACCACCGCCGCAGCATCCGCCTGCCTGGATATGATTATCCACACCCGGGGGCGTATTTTATCACCATCTGCATTAAAGACAGGGTGTGTCTTTTGGGCGAGGTGGTGGACGGGGAAATGCAGCTGAACCCGTGGGGCGAAATCGTGCGCGCAGAATGATGCTTGAAGACCGCGCAGATCGGCCCGTATGTGCGATTGCACGAGGAGGGATTCGTGGTTAGGTCCAACCATCTGCATGGCATCATTTGGATTGTGGAGGATGACGTCGTCGAGGCAGGGCGCCGTGCCCCTACACGGCGCCACCCTGGGCCTACGGCCGATTGTGACGCCACCCTGGAACGATTCGGTGCCCCCGTATCCGGTTCCATTCCTACTATTGTTCGTGCGTTCAAATCCGCCACCACCAAACGCATCGACGCCCTGCGCGGCACACCGGGTGGGCGTGCTTGGCAACGCAATTATTACGAAGACATTGTCCAGAACGAAAAATCCTTGAACCGTGTCTCCGAATGTATCACCGAACCCCCCACGCGCTGGGCATGGGACCGCGAAAATCCAGAGACAACCACGCCGGAACCGGAGAGCGCATGACGATGATGACCGAATCGGGGCTCGAACAACTCGCCCTCGATGAGCTCCGCGCCCTTGGCTGGGAGACGGCGTTTGGGCCGGATATCGCGCCCGATGGCGCGCGGCCGGAGCGGGAGAGCTACTCGGAGGTCGTGCTCAAGGGGCGGCTCCGTGAGGCGCTGGAGCGGATCAATCCGGGCATGCCGCCCGTGGCCATCGAGGAGGCCGTGCGCAAGGTGCTCACGCCGGAGAGCCCGGCGCTCATCGAGAACAACCGCCGGTTTCATCAGATGCTCACCGACGGCGTGGATGTCTCCTGGATGGGGCCGGAAGGCGAGCGCCATGGCAAGGTGTGGCTCATCGACCTCGAGGACCCCGAAAACAACGACTGGCTGGCGGTGAACCAGTTCACCGTGATCGAGAACAAAAAAGAGCGGCGGCCGGACATCGTGCTTTTCTTCAACGGCCTGCCGCTGGTGATCATCGAGGTGAAGAATCCGGGCGCGGAACAGGCCACGCCCAGGGCCGCCTTCAACCAGCTTCAGACCTACAAGCAGGAGATCCCTTCGCTCCTGGCTTACAACGAGGTTCTGGTGATCTCGGACGGGATGCAAGCGCGCTTCGGCACGGTGACGTCCGGCTGGGACCGACTCATGCCGTGGCGGACCATCGATGGCACCGACCTGTACCGTGAGCCGGGCAATGATAAACAGAGTGAAGGCGTGATCCAGCCGGGGCTGGTCACCCTGATTCGGGGGATGTTCGAACGGCGGCGATTCCTGGACTATGTGCTGAACTTCATCACCTTCGAGCAGGCGCACGAGGGCACGGCCGGCATCGCCAAGAAGGCGGCCGGGTATCACCAGTACCACGCGGTCAATCAGGCGCTTGGTTCCACGCTGATTGCCTGCGGCATCGAGGCGGACACCGAAGCGCTCTACGCACGCTTCCAGGAGGCCGAGGCTGCCGATCCCTTCGCGGTTCGCGAGCCGGAAGCCAAGTACCAGGCGAAGCTTGGCGACCGTCGCGCCGGTGTCATCTGGCATACGCAAGGCTCGGGAAAGAGCCTTTCCATGGTCTTCTACGCCGGCAAGGTGATCCGCCACCCGGCGATGCAAAACCCGACCATCGTCGTGATCACCGACCGCAACGACCTGGACAACCAGCTCTTCGGCACCTTTGCGGCCAACCGGCAGCTGCTGCGGCAGACACCGGTGCAGGCGCAAAGCCGCGCGCATCTGCGGGAACTGTTGCAGGTGGCCTCCGGCGGCGTGATCTTCACGACGATCCAGAAGTTCTTTCCCGAAAACAAGGGCGATACCTATCCGCTGCTTTCCGAGCGCAGCAACATCGTGGTGATCGCCGACGAGGCCCACCGCAGCCAGTACGACTTCATCGACGGCTTCGCGCGCCACATGCGCGACGCCCTGCCCAACGCCTCGTTCATCGGCTTCACCGGCACGCCCATCGAAAAGGATGACAGGAACACCCGTGCGGTCTTCGGAGACCACATCTCCGTTTACGACATTCAGCGGGCCGTGGAGGACGGCGCGACCGTGCCCATCTACTATGAAAGCCGGCTGGCCATGATCGAGCTCGACGAGGCAGAGAAGCCGCGCTTGGACGAAGCGTTCGAGGAGATCACCGAGGCCGAGGAGGATGCATTCCGGCGCGAGCGGATGAAGACCAAGTGGGCCTCTTTGGAAGCTCTGGTGGGTGCCGAAAGGCGCATCCGCCTCGTTGCGGAAGACCTGGTGGCTCACTGGGAGCGGCGGCGTGAGGCGATGCTGGGCAAGGGCCTGATCGTCTGCATGAGCCGCCGCATCTGCGTGGAGATGTACAAGGCCATCACCGCGCTTCGGCCCGACTGGCACAGCGACGACGACGCCAAGGGCAGGATCAAGGTGGTGATGACCGGCTCGGCCTCCGATCTTCTCGACTGGCAGCCGCACGTGCGCAACAAGCAGCGGCGAGATTTCCTGGCACGGCGCTTCAAGGATCCCGAAGACGAGCTGGAACTGGTGATCGTCCGCGATATGTGGCTCACGGGGTTCGACGCGCCGCCGCTGCACACCATGTACATCGACAAGCCCATGAGCGGCCACAACCTGATGCAGGCCATCGCCCGCGTAAACCGCGTGTTTCGCGACAAGCCCGGCGGGTTGGTCGTGGACTACCTGGGCATCGCCGACTCACTCAAGAAGGCCCTTGCGGTCTACGCGGACAGCGGCGGGCGGGGCAGGGCCGCCATCGACCAGGCCGAGGCGGTGGCGGTCATGAAGGAGAAGTACGAGGTTGTCTGCGGCATCCTGCACGGATTCGACTACCGGCGGCTGCTTGCCGCCGCCCCAGACACCCGCCTGCAGGGCATCGCCCAGGCGATGGACTTCATTCTGGCGCAGGCGGACGGGAAGAAGCGCTATCTTCAGGCGGTCGCGGCGCTCTCCAAGGCCTTTGCCCTGGCGGTGCCGCACGAGGAGGCGCTCGCCATCCGCGACGAGGTGGGCCTTTTCCAGGAGATCCGGGCATCCCTGATCAAGGCCACGGTGAGTTCGGCCGAGCGCGCGCCCGAGGAGATCGAGGCGGCGGTGCGCCAGCTCGTCTCTCAGGCGGTCGCGGGTCGTGAGGTGGTGGACATCTTCGCGGCAGCGGGCCTGGAGAAGCCCGACATCTCCATCCTCTCGGACGAGTTCCTCGCTGAGGTACGCGGCTTGCCGCACAAGAATCTCGCCGTCGAGACCCTGAAGAAACTCCTTCAGGACGAGATCCGGGTTCGCCTGCGCAAGAACGTCGTGCAATCGCGGGCCTTCTCGGAACTCCTCGAACAGGCCCTGAACAAATACCACAACCGGGCGATCGAGGCCGCGCAGGTGATCGAGGAGCTGATCGCCATCGCCAAGCGGATGCGCGAGGCGCAGCGGTGGGGAGAGAAGCTCGGGCTGTCCGAAGACGAGGCGGCTTTCTACGATGCACTGGCATCCAACGACAGCGCGGTGCAGGTCCTGGGGGATGAGACGCTGAAGAAAATCGCCCAGGAGTTGGTCAAACAGGTGCGCAATAGCGTCTCGGTGGATTGGAGCAAACGGGAGAATACACGAGCACAGCTTCGGGTGCTGGTCAAACGCATCCTGCGCAAGTACGGCTATCCGCCCGACAAACAGGAGCAGGCCACCGAGCTTGTGCTCGAACAGACGGAGGTTTTGTGCGAGGACTGGGTGACTGCGGCGTGAGAGTGGCCGGCCGCAAGCTCTCGTTCAACCTGGGCGATCTCTTCCCGAATCTCAGCTATCCCGTCGTCGCGGCGCGACCGTTCGGTTGATCACTTTCGACCTGGTGACCGCCAATCCCATGTGGAACCAGGATCTCCCCACCGCGATTTACGAAAATGACCCCCACCAGCGCTTCCGGTACGGGGTCCCGCCCTCGTCGAGCGCCGACCGGGGCTGGCTGCAGCACATGCTGGCCTCGCTCAACAACACCGGCCGCGTGGCTGTGGTGCTGCATACCGGCGCAGTCTCCCCCGGCAGCGGCAACCATGGCAGCAACCGGGAGCGGGACATCCGCAAGGCCTTTGTAGAAGCCGATCTCATCGAGGCCGTGCTGCTACTGCCGGAGAATCTCTTCTCCAACACAGCCGCGCCGGGCATCATCCTGGTGGTCAACCGCAAGAAGCCCCACCCGGGGGAAATCCTGCTCATCAACGCCCCCAAACTGTTCGCCAAGGGCCGGCCCAAGAACAACCCGGCGGATGAGCACATCGAGGCCACCGCCCGGCTGTACCGGGATTGGCAGGCCGAGGAAGGCCTCTCGGCTGTCATCGCCAACGACGAAGCCGCCCGCAACGACTACAACCTTTTGCCGAGTCGCTACGCGGCCAGCAACGACAAGGAGGAGGTGCCGCCACTGGAAGAGGCGGTAGTCCTCCTCAAGGAAGCCAAGGAGGAGCGAGCCGAAGCCGACCGGGCATTGCAAGCGGTGCTGAAAAGCCTCAAGCTTGACGGGTAACGATGCCGGAGCAAATCCCCCCAGAAAGCCAGACGGCGGAATGGAAGCGCCAGTAGACGGATCGCGCCTTGGAGGACTTGGCGGCTTTCGCCAACACGGACGGCGGCGCCCTTTGGATTGGAATCCGAGACGATGGCCAAGTGGTGGGCGCCCAGGTACAGGATAGGGAGCTCCAGCGGATCGCGAACCTCATCGCCGCCCATCTGGGCATCACTCCGTCCATCCGGGTGGTGGAGTTGGAGGGTCGGCCCGTCCTCCAGGTCCGGGTGGAACCGGCAGCCGGCCTGGTCGCCTATGGGGGACGTTATCTCCGCCGGGTGGGTACGACCAACCGGGACTTTGCGCCGGACCAACTGGCCCGGCACCTCCTGGGGCACTCCGGCCGCAGTTGGGACGGTCTGCCCAGCGAGTGGACCCGGACGATGTCGATCCGGACGCTCTTGAGCACTTCGCACGCCTGGCCCGGCCCAAGCTCCCCACCTTGACCCGAAGAACCCGGAGCATACCCTGCAAAACTTGGAACTGTTGAGCGACGGGCGGCTCAGGAACGCCGGGGTGCTCCTCTTCGGGAAGCGGCCGCATCGCCTCTTTCCCCGGGCCCAAGTGCGCATCGGCCTCTTCCGCGGCACCCAAATCCTCGGCAGCCACGACTACCAGGGCACGCTCTGGGAGCAGTTGGAAGGGGCCATGCAGCGCTTCCGCCAGGTGCTCAAGGCGCGCTATGACATCAAGGTGGAGGAAGCCACGCTAGAGGGGCTGCAGCGCAAGGAGGTCTGGGAGTATCCGCTGGATGCCCTGCGCGAGGCGGTGGTCAATGCCCTGGTCCACCGCGATTACACCCATCCGGCCGACATCCAGATTCGGCTGGAAGAAGACGGCTTGCAGGTCTGGAGCCCGGGCGAACTGCCGCCGCCCCTCAAGCCCGAGGACCTGCGCCGCCCACACTGCTCCGTGCCTCGGAACCCTTTGCTCGCCCAAGCCTTCCACTTCGCCGGGTTGATAAAGCGCTGGGGCACGGGCACAACGCGGATCATCGAACTCTCCCGCAGCCACGGCCTGCCGGAGCCCGAATTTCAGAACCAGCAGGGCGGCTTTCTCGTCATGTTTGCCAAGAGCCCCCTACACGCCGGAGCGTCTCCGGGCAATGGGGCTGAACGAACGGCAGATCAAAGCGGTGCTGTATGTGAAGGAGCGGGATGCATCGCCGACAAGGAATACCAGCAGCTCACAGGGGTAAGCAAACGAACCGCGTCCGGCGAACTTTCCGAATTGACGGGAAAGGGTATTTTCACCAAGATCGGCTGTCAGCGTGGGCGGGGCACCGTCTATAGGGCGCCAATTGGGCACATTGGGCAATAATTGGGCAGCAATTGGGCAAAACGATGCGGTCAGAAAGCAAGATGCCTAAATCCCTCGCCGATATTAAGGTTTGGCTGGGAAAAGACCGCTTGCAGGTCCGGAACCGGGGCGACCTGGCGCCGCCCCTCAGGCCCGAGGACCTGCGCGGCCCACACCGCTTCGCGCCTCGCAACCCTTTGCTCGCCCAAGCCTTCCACTTTGCCGGGTTCATAGAGCGCTGCCGCACGGGGACCACGCGCATCCTCCAGCTCTGCCGTGAGCAGAGATTGCCTGACCCCGAGTTTTCAGACTGGCTGGCTGGGGTGCGCGTGGTCTTCAGCAAGGGCCCTTACACGGCAGAACGGCTGCAGGCGATCGGCTTGAGCGGGCAGCAAATTCAAGCGGTGCTCTACGTGCAGGAACATGGGAAGATCGCGAATCGAGAGTTCAGGACCCTTACGGGTATTCCCGATGAGGGGACGAGGCTCGAGCTCAAGCGGGACCTGGATCGCGCCATACCGACACCTCGTGGCAAGGGAAGAAGCGCGCACTATGTCTGCGGGGTATTGGCGATCAGCAGGCGTTCACCTCGCGATCTTGGCGATTGTTTGGTGATTGGCAGACGCCGTGATGGGTAATCCGAACCAGCCGATTTTGCGGAACGCTCCTGGCCACCCCGGTGGCTACTGCGTGACCGAACCGGACCCGGCGGCTGGCCCGTACCGAACAAACCCGCACAGAAAAGTGGCATCAGAAGTGAAGGGGCTGCCATGAGCACTTTTGACCGTCTGGCGGAACACTTGCGTGGGGTTCTTGCACGTGCGAAGGACCGTCCCGCTTTCCAGCAAAATGTGCAAGCCCAGCAAGAGGTTCTCAGCCGTTATCGGGACGCTTTCTCGCCCGCACACATCTCTCAGTTATCCGAAGAGACGTTTCGTTCCTTTCTTTACTTCGAGAACAACAAGCACTGGACCGGCCTGCACCGTCAGATACGCCGACTGACGGAGAACATGGACTCGCTTCGGCAAGCTCTGGCTGTGCTCGTCGACGAGCAACGCCCCTTGGCTCCTCGCTTCGACGAAACCCTCCAGAGGGTCACCGGCTTGGGCAAGGCCCTGGCGTCTGCCATTCTCTTGGTTACCTATCCTGACCGCTACGGCGTCTGGAACAACATATCCGAGAGCGCCCTTAAGATCCTCGACGCCTGGCCTGAGTTTGAGAGGGGGGCGACCACTGGCCAGAAGTATGCGCAACTCAATCAACTGTTCCTGCGCCTAGCACGCGCGTTGGACATCGATCTTTGGACCCTGGACTGGCTTTTGTGGGAACTGGTACGCGAGCAGGAGCAACCGGAGGCCCCTGATGTTGACATTCCGCCACCCACACCGGAAGCCCAGACCTTTTCCCTAGAACGTCATTTGCACGATTTCCTGGCGTCTAGCTGGGAGCGTATCGAGCTGGGGCAGGAGTGGCAGATCTACCGCGATTCAGACGACGACATGGTGGGCTACGAGTTCCCGACCGGCGTTGGCCGCATCGACATTCTGGCCCGGCACAAGCGCCGTCCTGCCTGGCTGGTGGTCGAGTTGAAACGGGATCGAGCGGCTGATCAGGTTGTCGGCCAACTCCTTCGGTACATGGGATGGATCAAACGCCACATGGCCCGGCCAGGAGACGAGGTTCACGGACTTATCATCGCACGCGACATCGACGAAAGCCTTCTGTATGCCTTGGAAGGGATGCAAGACAGAAATGTGCTGCTAATGCGGTACCACGTCCAGTTTCACTTGGAACCCGTGAAGCAAGGTGTGGAGAAAGAATGACCGCGTCGCGGGACACCTCTGTGGATTCACCGCTCGTCGAACCGCACCTCGGCCCCCTGCCGGAGGAGTGGCAGGTGGTCAGGTTGGGGAAAACAGCAACCTTTGACTGGGGTAATACATCGCTGACGAAGTCATTATACAAGCCATCAGGATATGTAGCTTTCCGTGCAACAGGCCCTGACGGTTTTTTAGATTTCTATGAACAAAGCGGCGAAGCCGTGATTGTTTCCGCAGTCGGGGCGCGGTGCGGTAAATGCTTTTATGCTTCAGGCAGATGGACCGCTATAAAGAACACGATCATTATAAAGAGTGAACAAGCTTGCAGTCTTTTCCTGTACTTTTATCTGGATGATGAAAACATATGCGCAAAATCTGGAACTGGCCAACCCTTCATAAGCGTTGGAAAAGCTAAACAAGTTCCCTTCCCCCTCCCCCGCTTGCCGAGCAGCGGGCGATTCCGCATCTGTTGCGCACGGTGCAGCGGGCAAAGGAGGCTCGCGAGCGAGTCGTCGCCGCGGTTATGGAACTCAAAAAGAGCCTGATGCGCCATCTCTTCACTTATGGGCCGGTGGCCGTGAACCAAACCGACCGCGTCGCCATGCGGGAAGCCGAACTCGGCCCCATCCCGGCGCACTGGCAGGTGGTAAGGTTGGGAGAGGTGGTAGACATGGATGATCGCAAACGTGTTCCTTTGAACGAAAAACAGCGCAGGGCGATGCAAGGGACATACCCATATTGCGGTGCTAATGGTATTCTCGACTATGTTAATGGTTTTTTTGTTCGGTGGGGAATATGTTTTGTCGGCCGAAGATGGCGGTTACCGGGGGACTTGCCACAATTCTGCCTACATAATGCAAGGGACGTTTTGGGTAAACAACCACGCACATGTCTTTCAAGCGCTACGTGAAAAAAGGAACAATACTTTCCTAATTTATCTTTTTAATTTTCTAGACCTTGCACAGTACATTTCAGGAAGCACCCGCGGAAAACTGAACCAAGGTGTTATGAAGAACATCCAGATTCCTCTGCCCCGCTCTCCGAGCAGTGCGAGATTGCCCGCATCCTGCAGGCGGTGGATCGGCGTACCGCGCCGTGGAGGGCCTGTTCCGCTCGCTGCTGCATGACCTCATGAGCGGGCGCAGGAGAGTGCCGAAACAGGCCGTTGCCCAATTTGAGGAGGAAAGCAACAATGAGTGACCTGCTCTTCAAGAAAGTGGATTACAATATAGGCAAACTGCTGGAGGACATTGCCATCGGCGAGATCGGCCTGCCCGACATTCAGCGGCCTTTTGTGTGGGATACGGCCCGCGTGCGCGACCTCTTCGATTCCATGTACCTGGGCTACCCCATCGGCACGCTGCTCTTCTGGGAAAACGGCTATCCTGGCGAGCACCGCACCATCGGCGTGAACGGCAAGCAAAAGGTGCCCGACCTGCTTATCGTGGACGGTCAGCAACGGCTCACGGCGCTCTACGCCGTGATGAAGGGCATCCCCATTGTGGACAGGAACTTCCAACAGCGCCGCCTGCGCATTGCCTTCAACCCGCTGGAAGGAAAGTTTGAGGTCACCAACACCGCGATTGAACGCGACCCCGCCTGGATCCCCGACATCAGCGTGCTGTGGCAGCCTGATTTCGACCAGTACAACTTCGTCTCTCGCTTCCTGGATAGCCTGGAGGCGCGCCGCGGGCTCACGCCAGAGGAGCGCAAACGCATTCCCCAGGCCATCCAGCGGCTGGTCAACCTCATCAACTATCCCATGACCGCCCTGGAAATCTCCGTCAACGCCACGGAAGAGCAGGTCTCCGAAATCTTCGTGCGCATCAACAGCCGGGGCCGCACCCTGAACCAGGCCGACTTCATCCTCACCCTGATGTCTGTGTTCTGGGACGAGGGGCGGAAGCAACTGGAAGACTTCTCCCGCGAGGCCAAGTATCCCCCGGCAGACAACCGTCTTTCGCCCTACAACCCCTACTTCCAGCCTCAACCCGACCAGTTGCTACGGGTGGATGTGGCGCTGGCTTTCCGCCGCGCACGGCTGGAACATGTCTACTCCATCCTGCGGGGCAAGGATCTACAAACGGGAGAATTCTCCCCTGAGCGCCGCGATGCCCAGTTTGCCTTGCTGCGCGAGGCGCAGGCCGAAGTCCTCAATCTGCAACACTGGCATGATTTTCTGAAAGTCATCAAGCGGGCCGGATACATTCATCCCAGCCTGATTACATCCCAAACGGCTCTTGTGTATACCTACGCCCTCTGGCTCATCGCCAAGCGGGATTTTGGGCTTGACCAGCACACCCTGCGCAACTTGATGGCCCGCTGGTTCTTCATGAGTTCCCTCACTGGCCGGTATACCAGTTCACCGGAAACCCGCATGGAGCAGGACCTGGCTTTGCTGCGTGGCTGTTCCCGTCCCGAGGAATTCGTGCAGGTGCTGGAGCAGGAGATGGCCGCCGTGCTTACGCTGGATTACTGGACGGTAACCTTGCCGAACGAACTGGCCACCGCCTCGCATCTCAACCCCGGCCAAGCGGCTTTCTTCGCCACCCTGTGCCTCTTGGATGCGCCCGTGCTCTACTCTTGCATGAGGGTCCGGGAACTCCTCGATCCCACCTCACGGGGCAGAAAGTCAGCCTTGGAGCGGCACCACCTCTTCCCGCGAAAGTATCTGAAGCGCCAGCGAATCACCGATCCACGGGACATCGACCAAGTGGCCAATTACGCACTGGTGGAGTGGCATGACAACCTCGACATCAGCGACCGACCACCGGCCCAATACGCGCCTCAATACGAAAGCCGGTTCACGCCCGAACAGCTCGAAGAGATGCACAGGTATCATGCACTACCGGAACACTGGTACCAGATGGACTACCCGGCCTTCTTGGAGGAACGGCGTCGCCGCATGGCCGCAATCATCCGAGAAGGATTTGAGCAGTTGAGGTGAGTCCATGACCCTCTCCAGCGAACGCCGCACAGTGCAAAACGCCTGCCTCCGCTACGCCGAGGAGGCCGGCTGGACCTACCTGCCGCCATAGGAGGCCTTGCACCTGCGCGGGGCGAGGATTCACCGGTGCTGCGCACCGTGTTGGTGGAGCAGTTGCAGCGCCTCAACCCCGCCGTGCGGGATTCGGTGGTCAGGGCGGAGGAGGTCGTCGCCCGCCTGGTGCGCGTCCGGCCCAACATCGAAGGCAACCTGGAAGCCTGGGAGTTTCTCAAGGGACTCAAAACGGTCTTCGTGGAAGCCGAGCCCCGCGAGCGCAGTCTGCGCCTGCTGGATTCGGGCCGCCCAGAGGCGAACACCTTCCACGTCACGGACGAATTCGGCTTCGTGAGCGGGAGGACGGCCATTCGCCGCGCTTTCGAGGAGAAACAGATCACCAGCCAGCAGGCTCTGCAGGAACTCGCCACGCTGGTCCGCGACTTGCAGAACGCCCAAGAGCAGCGACGGGAAAGCAGACTCTCACCTGAAGCCTTTGCCGTGGCCTGGTGGCTGCGGGTGCAAAAGGGGTTCGATGCTGAGAAGGCCGAAGTCCTGGCCGGCGCCGTGGAGCCGGCTTTCAAACAATACCCCCACTGGGCTGTGAGCGAGGCCCAGGAGCGAGAGTTGCGAAGGCGGCTTTATCGCGAATTGATTGCCCCCAATGTTGGGGAAGTGGTCGCTTGGAGCGACGGGATGCTGAAGCTTCTCAGGAGGGCGGCGGAATGAAAAAATCGCCGGCAAGAACGTGCCTTTCCTCCGAGTCCCTGTTGCCCGAAGCAGTGGCTCGGGATGTTCTGATTGCCGGGGTCAAGGCGTGGGCGCGCCGGATCGGCGTCGCGGATCGTGTTCGGGAAATCCACGTTCGTCCAATGAAGCGCAAGTGGGCCAGTGCCTCCACCCGCGGCAGACTCACGTTCAACGCCGAAATGGTCAGTCAACCAGCCGATGTTCGCCGGGAAATCATCGTGCATGAACTGGTGCATCTCTCAAACTGAACCACGGCGCGCACAACAGGCTGTTTCGCGCCCTGGTGAAGGCATACTTGGCCCAGAGCTCCTCCAAGCGCGCTGATGCGAGTGAGTGAAGCAAGCGCAAGCGGGTCCAGGACGCATTCGCCAAGGATGCCCGCATCCTCATCTCGACGCACGCCGGTGGTGTACGAATCCAAGTTCCGCTCCCGCTGGGACCGGGCCGAGGAAACCGATCTGGTGGTGCTGAGAGCGGTCTCACACGATCTCGATGCCTTGCCCTACGACCTGCTGCAGGCTGGCCGCAAGCTCTCCTTCAACCTGGGCGATCTCTTCCCGAATCTAAGTTGTCCCGTCGTCGCGGCGCTCGACCGGGCTGATCTCGACGCCTTGTTCGATGCGCAATTGAGGCACGGGCCGTGGCTGCCCGGCGACAACGCTGCGAAGGAGTTGGTCCTTCGTCATGTGTGCGAGATCGCGCCGGAGCTCAGCAGGCAGCCATCGGACCTGCTCCGGGTCTTGCTGCGATGTCATTAACGCTGACGACGACTCCCCGGTCATCGTCGATGAGCGTTTCAGCACGCTGATGGTGTTCTGAGGAATCAGTCCTCGGCGAAGAGGCGTTCGAGGTCGGCCCGGGTGAGGCTGCGGGCGAACCTTTTCCGGCTGGCACGTCAATGATGGTCCGGGCCTTTTGTTGTTGGAGGTCTCAGATCCTTTCCTCGACGGTGCCCGGGCGCGATGAGCCGGTAGGCGTTGACGGTCTCGGTCTGGCCGACGCGGTGGGAACGGTCGATGGCCCGGGTCTCGACCGCAGGGTTCCACCACGGGTCGTAGAGGCCGACGTAGCTGGCGGCGGTGAGGTTGAGCCCGGTGCCGGCCGCCCGCAGGCTCAGGAGAAAGACCCAAGGGCGTTCATCGTCTTGGAAGGTCTCGGCGATCTCCCGCCTGTTCTTGCTTTCGCTGGTCAGTGTGTGGTGGGGACGTCGCGGGTGCCGCACTCCTTTTCGAGCAGTTGCAGCATCTGGACGAACTGGGGGAAGGCCAGGACCTTGTGGCCTTCTTCCAGGAGGGGCTCGATGATCTCGAAGAGGGTGTCGGTCTTGCCGGAGGGGGCGTCGTTGCCCACCAGGGCCGGGTGACCGCAGATCCGGTGCAGGAGGGTGAGCGCCGGCAGGACGCGCATTCGGCTTTTGGCGAGCCGCCGGTGCGAAGGACCTTCCGGACCTTTGCGCGGCTGGGACGGAGCAGCCCGGCGCGGGTGAATCGCCGCGGCTGTGACGGTTCTTCCGCAAGGCTCCGGCGGCCGTCCCACGCACGCTTCAGAGGAGCAGGTCCCTCAGCCCATGCAGGCGCGAGCCGACCAGGCGTTCCAAGGGTTGCCACGGCATGCGCCCCAAGATGCCCGGGAAGGCACTCCCCGATTCGCCCTACGCAGATCGCTCCGCCGTGAGCAGTGGCCCCAGGGACCCACGCTTTGATTCCGGAGCCAGCCGGCATAGGCTGTGGCCCGTGAAACTGCTGTTCATCGGTGATGTGGTGGGGCGGCCCGGCCGGCAGGCGGTGCAGGCCCTGGTGCCCCGGTTGCGGAGCGAACTCGGCCTGGACTACGTGGTCGCCAACGGCGAAAACAGCGCCGGCGGCGCCGGCATCACCGCCAAAACGGCCGCGGAGCTCTTCGCCGCCGGCGTGGACGTCATCACCACCGGCGACCACGTGTGGGATCAAAAGGAAACCGCCCAATTGTTGGAGAACGAACCGCGGATATTGCGCCCCCTGAACTACCCGCCCGGCGTGCCCGGGCGCGGTAGTTGCGTCGTGCGGCAGGAGGGCAAGCCTCCCCTGGCCGTCGTCAACGCCCAGGGCCGCACCTTCATGCCGCCTCTGGAAAACCCTTTCCTGCTCGTCCCTCCTGAAGTCGAACGACTGCGCCAGCAAACGCCTGTCATCCTCGTGGATTTCCACGCCGAGGCCACGTCCGAGAAAATCGCCTTTGGCCGGCTGCTGGACGGGCAGGTCACCGCCGTCATCGGCACCCATACCCATGTCGCCACCGCAGACGAACAGATCTTTCCCGGCGGAACCGCCTATCTGACCGACGCAGGATTCACCGGCCCGCAGGAAAGTGTGCTGGGCCGCGAAATCGCACCCGTGCTCCGCCGCTTCCTGACCCAGTGCCCGCAGCGGTTCGAGGTCGCTCGGGAGCGCATCATGCTGCTGGGCGCCCTGATTGAAGTGGACCCCGCTACCGGCCGCGCCCACAGCATCCGCCGCGTGGCCGAACCGTGGACCGAGCCAGCCGCCGAACACCAGGCCGCTCCGCCTCCCGCCTCCACCGGCACGGGATCCTGAAGTCCCCGGCCGGTCCCGGTCCCTCGCCGGCCGATCCGAAGGCCCCCGACACGCACCCTCCACGCCCCGTCAAGCCGCAGGTCGTTCACACGCCGGATGCCTGCCAGCCCCGGTCAACCCCGACCGTCTCACCCGAGCGCCACGGCATATTCCTCGTCCGTCACCAGCTTGATCCCCAGCAGTACGTAGTCGTGCGGCTGAAACCGCATGTCCCGCAAGTAGCCGGGGATGCGCGCCCACTGCTCGAACCCGAGCTGGTAGAGGGCCCGAATGGCCACCGTGCGCTCGCCGTTCAGCTCCGCCTCCAGACGTTCCAACCCGCAATGCGGCGCGATCTCCAGCAGCTCCTTGACCAGCAGCTTGGCCACGTCCACCCCGCGATACTCCGGATGCGTCAGGACCGTAACCTTGCCAATGTGCCGCTTCCAACCCCCCGGACGCTGATGGAGAGTGGCTTCGCCGATGATCCGATCCCCGTGCAGCATCACCAGCGTCAGGTTCTCCTCCGGCCGCGCCTGGCGACACCACTGGCGGACCAATCGCGCGGACAACCGCGGTTTGATGAACAACCGTTCCTCTTCGGGCACCGCACGCAGGAATTCGTACAGACGAGGCGCATCCTCGGACTGCAACAGGCGCACCGTGCATTCCTTGCCGTCCCGCAGACGGACCGTCACCGGATACTTGGCCACCGCGAAGTCGACGCACATAACTACCATTCGTTTACCTCAATTTATAGAACCGTGCAAACAGTTTTTTTTAATGTCTTCAAGCGGCGTCCGGGGCTGGGCAGGGGCGGTGCCGCCCCAGATGCGCAGCGACAGACCGGCCGGGCACTTTGCAAGTCGCATGCCCGTCCGCCGCTGCCCCGGGCTCGGGACCACAAAGAACTTGCGTCGAAAAGGCTTCCCGCGCTTCACTGAGCGGCAAATTCTGAGGTTCCACCGCCATGAAAGCCAAAGCGTCTGCGCCCAGCCGGCGAGGGATTCTGGCCGGGGGCAACTGGATCGTGGACCAGGTCAAGATCATCGATGTCTGGCCGCAGCCGGAACAACTGGCCAACATCCTCAAGCAGACACAAGGGACCGGCGGCGCGCCGTTCAATGTCCTGGTGACCCTGGCCCGGGCCGGTGCGCTCTTTCCCCTCTGGGGGGCCGGGATGGTGGGCAAGGACCTCCTGGGACGCTGGATCCTCGACACCTGCCGCCGGTACAAGATCAACACCCGCTACCTGGGTCAGACCCCGCGCGCACCCACTTCCTTCACCGATGTGATGACCGAGCAGCAGACCGGACGTCGCACCTTCTTCCATGCACGCGGCGCCAACGCGCTCTGGCGGGGTGAGGACCTGGACTTCGACAAGATCCGCGCCCGGATCTTTCACCTGGCCTATCTCCTCCTGCTGGACGGGCTGGATGAGCCGGATCCGAAGTTCGGCACCCGGGCCGGGCGCCTCCTGGCCCGTGCCCAGGCCGCCGGGATGAAAACCAGCGTGGACGTCGTGAGCGAAGACAGCGACCGCTACGCACGGGTCGTCAAACCCACCCTTCCCCACGTGGACTACTGCTTTCTCAACGAAATCGAAGCGGCGCGGACGACCGGATTTGCCATCCGGCGGCCGGACGGCATGCTCGACGTCGTCACGCTCCGGCACGCCGCCGGGGCCATCCTGCAAATGGGCGTGCGCGAACTGGTGGTCATTCATTTCCCGGAGGGGGCGTTCGCGCGCACCCGACGCGGAGAGGATGCCTGGCAAATGTCACTCCGGTTGCCGGACAAGTACGTCGTGGGCACGGCCGGGGCCGGCGACGCCTTTTGCGCGGGCGTGCTCTGGGGCCTCCACGAGGGCTGGGAACTGCAGCGGTGCCTGCTGACCGGCGTCTGCCTCGCGGCTGCTTCGCTCTCGGACGCCACCTGCACCGACGGTATCAAGTCCCTGTCCCACGCGCTTGGCCTGGCCCGACGGTTCGGTTTCCGTCCACCTCTGGAAGGCTTGGAATAGGGGAATCGCTCACTCGAGGAGCTGCTTACGGCGTTCGTGACCAGACCTCCGCCTTCGGGAGGGATCCTCGTGTCCGCGCGTCCGGAAAGGATGCGCCGGCTTTGCTCCAGCTCGACCGGATTGCCGACAAGCCTGTTCCGTGCGCGCCTGGCACGCCTCTGCTGCAGGGGAACGCTGGTGCAGGGTCCGACGGACTCGCTTCCTCGGGGCCGTCCCGCGACGTCGCCACCATGATGAGGGCCGAAGGAGTGTCGGCATCTTTTACGAATGGCGATCCCGATCGAATCCGCCACAACCCACTGGCCATCTGCGAGTTACTCAGTTGGTGCAGCGGGCGTGAGCCGGCCAAGGGGCGGCAGATGTCGGAAAATCTTACACAACAGATGAGATTTCGTTTGTTTTACATCCTACTGCTTACCAGCACGTTATGCGTTCAAAGCTCCCAAACACCGCCATGAGGACATTGGATTGTGTCGGCACAATTGACAATCCGCCGGCGTTCTCCTTTCCGACCGATGGCCATCTGAACTCTGGCTATCACGCAACCATCTGCGGATAAGCGGCATAGATGCGAACGAGGGAATTCTGACGGTGTATGGCATTGCATTTGCTCTCTCATTTTTGACGGATCAAAAGACCTACGAACAGCGATAGGTTAAAGGAGATACAGGTTATGCGAGACAAACTGAAGCTGGCGTTGGCCGGTTCGCTAGTAACCGGTATTCTTCTCAGCGCGGTCCCTGCGGGCGCCGTGATGATTACCGCGGTGGACCTTGGCACGGGCGCCCCGCCCACCACGCTGGGCGGGTACACCATGACCCCGTTTGGGCCGGATCCCGCTCCGGAGTTCTCGACCGTGACGAGTGTTGCGTCGCCTCTGGGCGGCGCCGTGACGTTCAGCATCGGCCTGAGCCACCGGGTAATCGGTTCGGGTTGGGCCACTTGGAGCCACGGCTACAGCGGGGATGTGTACTACACGGTTGGCGCTTTGTCGGTGACGCTCACCTTGCCGGCGGGTACGGCGGCGTTCTATCTCTACGCAGAGCCCAACCCGTTTGCGATCCACACGATCACGGTCACGGCCAATGACGGCACGTTCTTGTCGGTGCCCGTGGACGGCCAGGCGGGTGCCAACGGTTACGGGTTCTATCTTTCCGGTCCGGGGAGTCTGACGACGCTGACCGTTAGCAGTCCCACGACGGACTTTGCCATCGGGGAGTTCGGCATTGCCAAGCTGTCGGGCACGCCCACGCTGCCTGAAGGTTGGGTAGGGTCGGCCGGGCTGTGGGTGCTGGGGCTGACGCTGGCTTCGCTGGCCGGGCTCCGCCGCCGGGAGGCTGGGCAACTTTGAGAGGCAACGGCGGCGTTCCGTATATTCGAGGCGGCCCATGCGGCCGCCTTTTTCGTTTGGCGGGGCTCTGCCGCCGGGGCGGTCCGAACAGGGTGAGGCTCCACCGGAAGGCCTGCGCCCAAGGCGTCCGTCCGTTCGTAGCGGCCCGCGAGCCTTGTGGGCTGGCGCGGGCCCGGGTTCAGATGGTTTCGGACTCGGTACTGACGGGTGTTTGCTCGCCGCGCAGGGCGGCCTTGAGGGCGTGCCAGGCCAGGATGGCGCATTTCACCCGGGCCGGGTACTTGTGCACGCCGGCGAAGACGGCCAGTTTACCCACGCCATCGGCCACCTTGCCGGTGGTGACCATCTCGTGGACGGCTTCGAACATCCGTTCCACCTCGGCCCGCGTCCTGCCCCGGGCAAACTCGGTGAGAAGCGAGGCCGAAGCCTTGGAAATGCAACAGCCCGACCCCACGAAGCTGATGTCGGCGATCCGGTCGCCCTCGAGGCGCAGGTAGAGCTGCAGCTGGTCGCCACACAGCGGATTGTGTCCCTGGGCGGAACAGGTGGCCTCTGGCAACTCGTGAAAGTTGCGCGGATGCTTGCAGTGGTCGAGGATCACCTCCTGGTAGAGATCGTCAATGTCGTCGAACATGGACACGCAGGGTGAGGCCCGGGCGCGGTCGGCTCAGGCGGGAACGGCCATGTGCGAGGTGGTTTCGAGGCGGTCCCAGACCAGTTGGTCGAGCGCTTCGCGGGCCGGTTCGTACTGGATGCGTTCGATGATCTCGCCGGCAAACGCGTGAACGAGCATGCGGCGGGCCGTTTCGGGGCCGATGCCGCGCGTCCGCAGGTAGTAGATGGCCTCCGGATGCAGCTGCCCGACGGTTGCGCCGTGCGTGCATTTGACGTCGTCGGCGTAGATCTCCAATTGCGGCTTGGTGTTGGCCTGGGCGTCGTCCGACAGGAGCAGGTTTTTGTTGGTTTGCTTGGCATCGGTCTTCTGTGCGCCGGGCCGGACGAGGATCCGACCGTGGAAAACCCCGCGCGATTTGTCGTCCAAAATGCCGTTGAAGTATTCGTGGCTGGCGCAGTGCGGCTGGGCGTGTTCCACGATCATGTGATGATCGGCCAGTTGATCGCCGCGGGTGAGGTAGAGACCGTTGAGGATGGCCTCCAAACCCTCGCCGGCCAGCCGCACCCGCAGATTGTAGCGGGAGAGCCGGCCACCCAGCGCGAACGAGTGCAGGAACGCCCGGCAGGCCCGTCCCAATGAAGCGTGCAGCGAGGCCATGTGAAAGGCCTCCAGGGACTCGTCCTGGAACTTGATGTGCTCGATGTGGCTCTCCTCTCCCACCCGGAGTTCGGTCAGGGCGTTGTTGAAGTACCGCCGCGCCCCAAGCTGGACGTAGCTCTCCACCAGGGTCACCCGGGCGCGGTCACCCACGACGAACACGTTCCGCGGGCAACAGGTCAGGCCCTCGCCCGAAGGGCCCGCCACGTGGAGGATGTGCAGCGGGACATCAAGCCGGACGTCATCCGGCACCCAGACCCAGGCGCCGTCAATGAACCACGCCTGGTTCAGCGCGGTGAACCCATGCTCCGGCATGCCCACCAACTGATTGAGATGCTCCCGCACGCGGTCCGGTTCGTCCTGCAAGGCCCGGGCCAGGTTGCCGAAACGAACCTCCCGCGGCAGTCCGTCCAGCACCGAGAGCCCGGGCTGGAAATGGCCGTTCAAAAAAACCAGCCGGGGCCCTTCCAAACCGACAAACACAAGGCTCTGCAAAGACCCGGCGTCCACCTCCGCGGGAGGCGGATCCAACGCGGGCCGGAAGGCCATGCGCGCGATGGGCGCAACGTTGGTGTAGCGCCAGTCCTCGTCCTTCAGCGTGGGCAGCCCCAGTTCCTGCAACTGCTGCAGGGCCGTCCGGCGGCTCTCCAACAGCCAGTCCGGTTGCGCCCGCAGTTCGGCCACCCGGTCGAACTGGTTGACGTACTTTTCCACCACGTTCTTGTTCGCTTCGATCGCTGCCTGACTCATGAGCATCCGTCTGGTGAAACCGCCGTTACAAGCGGGCGCCCAGTCTCCCACGGAGCCGCCTGCGCCGCAACGGCGAAACGGATGAAGGATAGCACGGGATGCACGCCGGACAAATCGTCTCCTGCGCAAACCGGACGGCTC